>JALZID010000227.1 GCA_030860485.1 Pseudomonadota bacterium
GTTCGAAAACTACATCGCCTCGCTCGGTGAGCACTTCACCCTGGCGCCTAAACCGGTGCCCGCAGAGCCTTATGCGACCGCTGCTTAACTGCATGAAAACAGCTAATAAAAAAGGGGATCTGCACCCAAATAGTTCGAGGTCGCCGGGCTGATCTCGTCGAAGATCGCCAGCGGCGGGCACTTGAGGTCGACCACCACCTCGGTGGCGGTGATCGGCAGGCATTTGCCGGCGCGGATGTAGAACGGCACGCCGGCCCAGCGCCAGGTGTCGATGTGCAGGCACAGCGCGACGAAGGTCTCGACCCGCGAATCCACGGCCACGCCCGCCTCGCCGCGATAGCCGCGGAACTGGCCGCGCACCACCCGGCCGCATCCAGCCATCACGGATCCGCAAGGTGCCGCCTTTGCGGTGATCAGCAACGCGAGTAGGTAGCAGGTTTCACTTACCAGTAGCGCGTGATCCAGTTCGGCCGGTCTCGCTTCTTCCGGTAGTACCAGGCGCACGGCCACGCCATCACGACCAGCAGCAAGAGCCAGACCCCGTAAGTCCCAAGTAGCCCCATCGTCGTTCGCGCAATCGCGGCGCCCACGCCGAGAACGTAGAAGTGCACCACGTAGAAGAAGAAGGGAACCCGGCCGAAGACTACGAACGGGCGAAGCAGTGCAGGCGTGCCGGAGCGGGTCGTCGCCCAAAGGGCAGCGAGAGCCAGAAACGTCATAGCGAAGGACCAAGTGAGAAACGGGAGGTCCGGCGGGTACTTGGCGAAGAACCAAAAATCGAGGCTCGTGACGCTCGTGTACGGATAGGCGTTGCCATACGCAGCCGTGAGGCGAACCGCGAGGAACAGGAAAAAGCAAACGCCCGAAAGCAGCAGCCAAAGGCGTGCGGGCTGCTTGCGGCTCACCGCGTCGCGCCCCGCAATGAACCCCATGATCACGATCGCGCCCCAAGGGATCACCGGGTAGAGCGAGCGGAACGCGCCCGTTCGAACCGGTTCGTACAAGATTGCGCGTAAGGGGAGAGGTAGCCCCGAAACATCGAGCAGCGGATGGAGCACCAAAACGGCCAGTGCCGCCGGCAACAGGACCTTGCTCGACAAATCACGGACGAGCGCCAGGGCGATGAGGCTCACGCCAATGGAGCTCAACACCATGAACGAGTAGAAGCCCATTGCTGCTCGCGGGAGTCCCATGATGATCGCGTCGACCGCGATGAGCACGAGTCCCCGGACGACCAGACGGCGTGTGATCTCGCGATGCGACACGCCGCGACCCTGTCGCGCGATGCTCGTGAGCGCCACCATGAATCCTGCCATGAAGCAGAAGCCGGGGGCGACCGGGACCCCCGTGAAGCGCGTGAGGAACTGGAAGATGCCACCGGGAGCGGGTGGCGCCGCCGCGGCCAACTCTTCCCCGCCACGCTCGGCGTTGAACATGAGAGATGCGTGATCCAGCGCCATGTGCGCAATCAAAAGACCGCGGAACACGTCCACGTAGCCCTGGCGTTCCGGAGGCACGTTAGTCGCGTCAGAGATTTCGACTCTGGCTTCAGGCTTGACGTCCGACAGGCAACAGAGCCGAAGCTTACTTAGTCTTGTATACCGGAGCGATGCGCCACATCGAACACCTGACCGGTCTGGGCAACCGTGCAGAAAGAGAGGATAATAGCTGCGCTGCCCCTTCTTCTTGCGGTTAAACCCTACTGCCGTGCTCTGGGCCCATTTGCCTGTGCCGATCACCGAGCCATCGAAGTCGAGCGTCACGCGCGAGAGCCCAAGGGCCACAAGCCGTGTCACGACCCCCTCCCGCAGGCCCTGACTGTTTCGCGTATGCCTTCGGCGCCATCACGCGACACATCCAGACGGAGGCGCGGAGTTCCAGGGAGCGCCGGCGTTCGTCCAGCTCAATGCCCTTGGCCTCGGCGAACAGTTCCGGCGCGGCCAGACCCGCTCGCCCTGCCGGCGATGTTTTACTAGGAGCCATAACCATGAACCATTTAATTGAAGCGCTAGAATACTACGCGAACGAGGACAACTACAGACAGTGCGAGGAGAACGGTTGGTATTGTCTGCCTGGGCCAATAGAAGATGCGTTACCTATAACACCTCTCCAGCCACTCCTTCACCCTGCGACCATCGCTCAGAGGGCGCTCGAAAAGGTGCGCAAGCTTAAAGAGACACGACATGAGTAATAGATGCATAATGTCTACGACGACGGCCGCACGCCGGCGATCTACGCCACCGAAGTGAAGGCCGAGACGATGGTTGACGCCCTGGCCGCGAGCGGACTACCGCCGAACCATGTTTGGGCGTAGGCGCTGCCCGGCCCGAGACACTACCCGGCGCCCATCGTGCCTGACAAATAGAACACACTATGCTCCGGGGAGGCCATCTCCGATCTCATACGAGGCGCCAGATTTGATCCTTCTCACCCTAAGCGCTGTATAGTGAGGTTTCCGCGTCAAGAGAGGGGAACTGTTCGAGCGAACCTTTGCGCGGACCCGAGCCCGGGGCCGGTTCCGAGACAGCGAGCATATTAGTAGACTGAACTTCGGCCTGGACCATGGCCAGCTCCCCAACCGAGCGCACCGGCTTCGTCCGGGCGCTCTCGCGCCTGGATGCCACGGCGCTGGTGGTCGGCTCCATGATCGGCTCGGGGATCTTCATCGTCTCGGCCGACATCGTGCGGCAGGTGCAGAGCCCCGGCTTGCTTTTGCTCGTCTGGGGGCTCTCCGGCATCATCACCGTGCTCGGCGCGCTGACCTTCACCGAGCTCGCGGGGATGTTCCCGCGCGCCGGCGGGCAGTATGTGTATCTGCGCGAGGGGGTCTCGCCGCTGGTCGGCTATCTCTACGGCTGGACCTTCTTCCTGGTGATCCAGACCGGCACCATCGCCGCGGTCGCGGTCGCCTTCGCGCGCTTCACGGCGGTCTGGTGGCCCGCACTGTCCCCGGATGTGTTTGTCGGGGTCCGGGTCGAATTGCCGAGCGGGCCCATCGAGGTCGGCCTGTCGTGGCAACGCCTCTTCGCCCTCGCATCGATCCTGGTCCTGACCTGGATCAATGTGCGCGGTGTCAAAACCGCAGCGCTCATCCAGACGTCACTGACCGCCGTCAAGACCGCCTCGCTCGCCGCCTTGATCGTGCTGGGGGTGAGCATCGGACAGAACGCCGACGCCGTGGCCGCCAACTTCGGGACCGGGTTCTGGCCCGCGGGCGGTATCCCTGTTTATTTCTGGCCCGCGATCGGGGCCGCCATGGTGGGGTCCTTGTTCGCGATGGATGCCTGGAACAACGTCGGCTTCGCCGCCGCCGAGATGCGGAACCCGACGCGCGATCTCGGGTTCTCTATGCAGAGCGGGGTCCTCCTCGTCGTCCTCCTCTACCTTCTCGCCAACGTGGCCTATCTCCTCGTCCTCCCCGCCGAGGCCATCGCCGAGGCCCCACAAGACCGGGTCGGCACCGCGGCGTTGCAGGCGATGTTCGGCGAGCCGGGCCTCTACCTCATGGCGCTCGCCATCATGATCTCGACCTTCGGCTGCAACAACGGGATGATCCTCGCGGGCGCCCGGGTCTATTACGCCATGGCAGAGGATGGCCTGTTTTTCAGAGGCGCCGCGAAGCTCCACCCGCGTTTCAGGACCCCCGCACGCGCGCTCTGGTTCCAGGCGCTGTGGGCCTCGGTGTTGTGTCTCTCGGGGACCTACAGCCAGCTCCTCGATTATGTGATCATCGCGGCCTTGCTGTTCTATCTCCTGAGCGCCATCGGGCTTTTCCTCCTGCGCCGGCGACGCCCCGAGGCCGAACGCCCCAACCTCTCTCCGGGCTACCCCTGGCTCCCGGCCGCCTACCTCTTGCTCACGGTCCTCGTGGTCGCGAACCTCCTCGCCCAGAAGCCCCAGTATACCTGGCCCGGGCTCATGATCGTGGCCCTGGGCGTGCCGGTCTATTTTGCCTGGCGGCGGTACGAGCGAACACCGTAGGGTCGAGGGTGCCCCACGCCCGCGCCGTTGCGCGCCGCCCCGTTAGTCGTTAAATTCGCGGTGGCGGAGAACCGCATCGCACCAGAGTCCCGATCCGATGGACAAACGCATACCACCGCGCCCGGCGCGGCCCGCGGCGCGCCGGCCGCGGACGCTCGGACCGGTCGCCGATCTCGAACACCACCTCCCCGGGGAGTGGTGGCGGGAGCTGTTCGACTCCCTGTATCTGCGCACCGACGGCGACGTCGTCGAGAACGACGTCAATACCATCGCGGAGGTCGATTTCCTGGTCCAGTCGACCGGCATCGGGCCGGGGGATCGGCTGCTCGACCTCTGCTGCGGGCAGGGGCGGCATGCCATCGAGCTGGCCGGTCGCGGTTTCAAGCACATCATGGGCATGGACCGCTCGCGCTATCTGGTGCGGCTCGCGCGCCGCCGGGCCAAGAAGCTCGGCCTGGAGATCGCGTTCCGCGAGGGCGATGCACGCAAGCTGCGGGTCCCCGACAGCAGCCTCGACTGCGTGTTCGTGATGGGCAATTCCTTCGGCTATTTCGATGTGGAAGACGGCGATGTCAAGGTGCTCGCCTCGATCAAAGGCGGGTTGCGTTCGGGCGCGACCTTGGCACTCGATGTTACCGACGGCGAATGGATGCAGCGCCACTTCGAGCCGCGTTCCTGGGAGTGGATCGATCAGAATTTCTTCGTGTGTCGCGAGCGCTCGCTGACCGCCGACGGCACCCGTCTGGTCTCGCGCGAGGTCGTGGTACACGCCGAGCGCGGTGTCGTCGCCGACCAGTTCTATGCCGAGCGTCTGTATTCCCGCGAGCGCATCCTCGCGCTGCTCGAAAGCCTCGGCTTCCGGAACCCGACGGCGCACGACAACCTGCGTGCGGCATCGACGCGCGGGCAGGACCTCGGCATGATGGGCAGGCGCCTCTTTATCACCGCAGAGGGGCCGCACAAGGCCGCGCCCCAGCCCGTGCGGGGGCGCGGCGTCCTGCCCGTGACCGTCCTCCTGGGCGACCCCAGGCTTCCCGATACCGTCAAGAAGGACGGCGTGTTCAACCCCGAGGACCATGTGACCCTCGCGCGCCTCAAGGACGCCCTCCGCGAGCTGCCGGGATACCGCTTCAGCTATCTCGACAACCACGCGAGCCTCGGGATCGATCTCAAGGCCAAGCCGCCGGAGCTGGTCTTCAACCTATGTGACGAGGGCTACCACAACGACGCCTTCATGGAGCTACACGTCCCGGCCCTCTTGGAGCTCGCGGGTATCCCCTACACGGGGGCCGGGCCGGCCTGCCTGGCGCTCTGCTACGACAAGGCCCTGGTGCGCGCGCTGGCCGCGGAGCTGGACATCCCGGTGCCCTTGGAGACCTATGTGCAGCCGGGCGACCAGTCCGCCACCCTGCCCTCGATCTTCCCGGCGCTGCTCAAGCCCAACTTCGGCGATAGCAGCATCGGTATCACCAAGGATGCGATGGTCTCGACGCCGGGCGAGTTGGTGGCCTATCTCTCGAGGCTGCTGGACAGTTATCCGGGGCGGCCGGTGCTCGTGCAGGAGTTCCTGCCGGGGGCCGAATACAGCGTCGGTCTGATCGGGAACCCGAGCACGGGGCTGCGCGCCCTGCCGATCCTGGAGGTCGATTACGGCGACCTCGAGCCGTCTTTACCCCGCATCCTCGGGTACGAGTCGAAATGGCTCCCCGACTCCCCCTATTGGACCCAGATCCGCTACCAGGAGGCCAGCCTGTCCGAGGCCGGGCGGCGCGCGCTCGTGGAGTTCTCGACCCGTCTCTTCGAACGACTGCGCTGCCGGGATTACGCGCGCTTCGATTTTCGCACCGATACCGCCGGTGTCGTGAAGCTCCTGGAGGTCAACCCCAACCCCGGCTGGTGCTGGGACGGCAAGCTCAGTCTCATGGCGGAATTTGCCGGGATCCCCTATTCCAAGCTCCTCGGCACGGTGCTCGAGACCGCCACCGAACGGCTGGCGTTACAGCGGGGGGGCCCTATGGAGAAGGCCGCGGAGCCCGGCCAGGCGGCCCTGCCGGCCGGCCAAGCGGCCGTGACGGACACCCTTTCCCTGTAGCGCCTTCTCCGCGGCTTTTCCGATCCCAGGTTCTCGTTCCAGGCCCCATCCGATGACAGCAATGAACCGTCTTCAAGCCCTTCT
>JALZID010000228.1 GCA_030860485.1 Pseudomonadota bacterium
GTTCCGCCCAAGGCGGAACGACCCCAAAGGGCACCTCGACGGAATTACAACACCTTTAGCGCGTAGATCCGCCGCACTGCATGCGGCGTTAGCCAAGAAAGCTATTGAATGACGGAGGACAGATCATGCTGGAATGGCATCATATATTCGCCTTATTGGCCGCAGTGGCGGTGATCGCCTTTGCGATCCTCTACGTAAGAGATAAAAGGATCGCATCAAAAGATAAACCCGCCCGCGACCATCGTGACAACGCGAAGATTGGCACAACGCGTTAGGCCGGGCACAAGGTCCGGCACCTCGAACGAGGTAGTCGCGGCCGAGCGTTTTTCCAATAAAACGCTGCAAACCAACGCACAAATGCGATGGAGGCAACTGCATGTTTGACTCTGAATTCATACTACGATGGCCACGGGTTTCTCACACAGTACAGGCCGTGTCCGAAAAGCTTCACCGCCTGTGGGGGCGTCTCGTCATACCGCTCGCGCTGCTTGCGGTGGTGTTTTTTGGGCTGGCACTGTATTGGAGCATACGGCCGGCGCTCTTTGACGTCAGGGAGGTGGCCTTGCGGCAGTCGGAGGGCGACCCGACAAAACTCGTCCCGGGCGCCGTGACCACGGCCACCCTGATCGAAGTAACCACGACGCTGCTTGAGAAGAGAGGCGGGTTTCTCTCTAATGACATCAACCCTGTCTCGCTCTGGCTGGACAACATGCCCCACTGGGAGTCTGGAGCGCTGGTCCAGGTCCGGGATTTTGCGCGGGTGCTGCGCAACGATTTCGCCCGTGCCCAGTCGCAATCGAAGGAAGACCGGGATCTAGCGATTGCCGACCCGCGGTTGCACTTCAACAAAGATTCGTGGATCTTTCCGACCACGGAAGGCCATTACCGGGAGGGGGTCGAGGCCTTGAAACGATACCTGGCGAGGCTCGAGAACCCGAGTCGCGGGGAGGCCCGGTTCTTCGTTCGAACCGATAATCTGCGCTCCTGGTTGGAGCTGGTGGCCAAACGTCTCGGCGACCTCGCCCATCGGCTGAGCGCGAGCGTCGGGGTAGACGACCTCGATGCCTATGCCGTCTGGGACCTGGCGGCCGCTACTGAAGGCGCCGAACGGGCGTACAAAACCCCTTGGCTCGCGGTCGACGATACCTTTTACGAGGCACGCGGTGCGACCTGGGCGCTGCTTCATTTCATGTACGCCATCCAGATCGATTTCGAGCCGGTTTTGCATGACAAGAAGGCCATGGTGAGCTTCAAGCAAATCATACGCAAACTGGACCAGGCCGAAAGACATATGTGGAGTCCCATTATCCTGAACGGGACCGGATATGGAGTGGTGGCCAATCATTCGCTGGCGTTGGCTTCGTATATCTCCCGGGCCGACGCCGCGGTGATCGACCTGCTTGATCTACTCAAACAATGAACGTGCTGCGGTTGGCCTTCGGGCACCAACCTTCCGTTTGCAGGGTCAGGCAAGACAGCGGTGTAACAGCGACTCGCTTTAGGGGCGGGGCATGGCGCTCACGCGCGCCGCCCGCTTCGCGATCCCCTAGGGTGGGATCTTGATCGAACGCGAGGGCGTCGGCTGGTCCGTAGTATCGCGGGCTTCATGGCGTCAGCAAAGAAAGCTCACAGCATGAACACACTACACACCGATTCTGAGGTTATCCGATGAGCAAGGAAAAACACAAAATTGACCTGCACCACGCGCCGAGATATATCCTCGCCGGGGCGCTGATATTGACACCGCTTCTGCTGACCTGGCTGGTGTTTGAATTCCTGTTTCATACTTTGTTCCATTTGGGGCAACCCGGCGTGTCGGCGTTTGACAAGGCCGTTTATCGCGTCTCCCCCGGGTTTGCGGAATGGTTGCTTACCCCTTGGGTGGAATACCTAATGGCCGTGGCGCTCACCCTCGTGGTGCTTTATTTCTTGGGTTGGGCGACCACTCAGGTTCTGGGCAGGCGCCTGCTGGCCTGGTTTGAGGTGCTACTGGAGCGCGTTCCCCTAGTGAAGACGATCTATGGTGGCATCAAGATATTCCTTGCGGCCTTCCAAACCAAGCCACAGGGGGTCGAGCGGGTGGTTCTGATAGATTTTCCGTCGCCGGAGATGAAGACCATCGGGCTGGTGACTCGGACCATGATCGATGAGGCGAGTGGAGAGGAATTGGCGGTAGTGTATGTCCCGACCTCACCGAACCCGACCGGCGGCTACATACAATTTGTGCCTCTGGCAAAGGTCATCTCGACAGATTGGACGCTCGACGAAGCGATGCAATTCCTTATGACCGCGGGCACCGCAGCGCGCGACACCATTAGTTTCGCGCGGAATGTCGACGCCCGAGACGAACCTGCGCCAGCAGCGGAATAGGCACAGGGGTCTTTGCGAAGAACGTCGACAAGGCCGCCCAGGCACCGCAGCAACGCATGGAGCATTCCCTGACCTCCTGGGTCGGTGGAGGGGTTTGGAAACCGGGCCAACGCGGGACGTCGAGCCCGGGCGAATCTAAAGGGATCGAGCCTGGCTTGTCTCAAGAAAGCGCCGAAACGCGATGAGCCCGATGGGGGTGATCAGCGCCATGGCGCCGATGATGAGCCACATCTCCCGGCAATCGCGCGGGCCTGCCTCGGGACAGTAGGTCGCGAGGAGAAACCCGGACAGCATGCCGACGAAGAGCTTGGCGATGAAAAACGGCAGGACCGAGAGCGCCATGTAGGAGCCCACCTGCCCCTCGGGGGCGATGGCGGCCGTATATTCATAGAGTCGAGGGGACCATAGCGCTTCGCCGAGCGAGAGGAAAAAGACGAACAGCACGATCCCGACATAAAGGGGATGGACCGCGCCTTCGAGGCCGAGCCAACCGTGGCCGATGAGCCGCCCGAAGGGGCCTTGGGCGAGTGGCGCGTAGATCTCCGGCGGCAGGGCGATGAAAAACACCGACGAGGCCGCGATGAGGCTGCCGAGGGTCACCATGCGGTAGGCCGAGGCCCGTTGGGTGAGGACGCCGACCAGGGGTACGAGGAGGATGATGAGCGTCGAGTTGAGGACACCGAAGAGCTGACCGATGGGGGCGCCGGGGCCGAGCTCGCGGATGGCGTACTTCGGAAAGGTATAGAACATGTGGTAGAAGATGAGCCGCACCCCGACCACCAAGCTCAGGAAGGCGAGGAAGCGATAAAAGGCCGGTTGCCGCCAGAGTCCGGCGAAGATGCGGCCAGTCTCTCGTAGCACCTCGCGGACGGTATCGACGAGCGCGCGTAAGGGCGGACCCTCGGAAAGGGTCGTCCTTGGCGGTCCGCAATTCCCCCGGTTGGGCCCGCGCAGGCCGAGCCCGAGGACCAGGAGGCCGGTGAGGGTGGTGAGGGTGCTCAAAAGGAACAGGGTGCGGTAAGTGCTCAAGCGGAGCCCGAGGAGTGGGACGGTGTAGGCACCGTGCTCGCCCAGAGCGCCGCGCACCGCATCGAAGACAAAGCCGGCACCGGCGAATCCAAGATTCATCGCGACATAGAAGATCGAGAACGCCATCGAGCGCTGCCGCGGCGTGGTGTAGCGCTTGACGGCCACCACCATCACCGGGGTCAGCAGGGCCTCCCCGAAGGCCAGCGGCAGGAGGCCGAAGGGGAGCGCGATCGAACCCGTCGGCGCGAAGGTCATGACGGCGCGCGCCACAACGCAGATCCCGAAGCCGAGCAGGAGCGCCCTGCGCAGGCCGACGGCGTCGGTGAAAGAGCCGACCAGGACGGTGCACAGGGACAGCATCGTGGACCAGGCGGCGATGAGAAATCCGGCGCGGGTATCGCTGTAGCCAAGGTCCGCGGACAGCCACAGGACCAGGGTCGAGTTCATGATCCCGTAGGCGAGGATGGCCACGAGCTTGAGCCCGAAGACGAGCCACAGCCCCGTTGCGGCGCCGGAGAGCACCGTCAGGCGTCCGCTTGTGGGGATCTCGTCGTGAGACGCGGTCGGGCGCTCAGCCATCAAGCGCTACCCGGATCGGCGGCCGCAGCAGGAGAGTGGTGAAAAATGCGGGCTAGGCACGGCATGACATGCGATCGGTACCGGCGTCTTTGTACCACACCGGCCCATCCGTCACTACGGGCCCTGCGCGTAACCTTTCATGACGAGACCGATGAGCGTGCCGCCCGGTGCCTGAGACGCGCGTCGTTCTCATCGAGGGTAAACAAGGCGCCGCGATCCGCCTCGGCGTGAGCCCCTCCACCCTGCGCTAGCGAATACAAAAACTCGGGATCAAATGGCCGACGGCGGTCTATTGACTCTCACGGAAGGATACGTTGGGTTCGACGCGCAAAACCACATTCGATGAGGTTTTCGAGGACGTCGATGCCCTTGGTAACCCAACGCACGGCCCCGGGGCCTTGATCGGCGTTGCAGGTCGGGTGGCGGCGCGCCGCGAAATCTCGCGGCCCTGTTTGGGTGCCGATCGGCAAGGTGTTGGTGACAAGGTGGCGGGATGCTAAAGTACTGGCATCCGGCGAGAACGCGCCGGCTGCGATTTTTCCGCTCGAGCGCTTGGGAAGCGATCATGGCCGACTGAATGCGTCGACGAGAGACTGTAACTTTTTTCACAGAAACCGATGGAGCGATCGTGTAACAATAGTGGCGGCATCACCGCACATCGACGGGGGGAGCATAGATGCGCGCGCTTCCTGAACTGGTCACCGCTCGGGATCTGGCGATGCGCCATTTGCTTGTGCACTCATACTTATCAACAAACTGGTCTATTGAGATAGGCTCTTAGGTATTGGCGAAAAAAGGGGAAGCCATGGCGAAGAACATTGTTCTTTTGTCGGACGGGACGGGGAATACGTCGGCGACACTGTTCACGACCAACGTCTGGCGGCTCTACCAAGCGCTCGATCTGAGCGATCCCGATCGGCAGGTTGCCTATTACGACGACGGTGTCGGCACCTCGTCGTTCAAGCCGCTCGCGATCCTCGGCGGCATCTTCGGCTTCGGCCTGAAGCGCAACGTGCTCGATATCTACCGTTTCCTTTGTCGCAATCACAATTACAAAGCCGGCGCGCCTCCGGAGCAGATCGACCGCATCTACGGTTTCGGGTTCAGCCGTGGGTCGTTCACCATGCGCGTCGTTGCCGGCCTCGTGGCCTCGCAAGGTCTGGCGACGTACGGGCAGGACGAGGCCCAGCTCGATCGCGACGCTCGCGACGCGTACCGGCTCTACCGCAATCGCTTCAAGACGATGCCTCGTATCGAAACACCGCTGCGGTGGCTGCGCGACAAAGCCATTCGTCTGTGGCGGCGTTTGTCGGGAATCCCTCAGTTCGATCCAAGACTGCAGCGCCGCCTCGAGCCGCACGCGATCCACTTTCTCGGCCTGTGGGAAACGGTCGCCGCCTATGGGGGCCCGCTCGAGGAAATCACGCGCGGCATCGATTTCTTCGTTTGGCCGTTGTCGACGCCGGACCGCCTCATGTCCCACCGGATCAAGCGTGCCTGCCACGCGGTGGCGCTCAACGACGAACGCCGCGCGTTCTGGCCGGTGTTGTGGGACGAACAGCACGTCAAAGATTCCGAGGACCAATGGCAGGACATGAACTACAATTGGTCCCCGCCCGTCGATCCGAATTTGCCGGCCATCGACCGCGAGCGCCTGAGCCAAGTCTGGTTTGTCGGCATGCATTCCGACGTCGGCGGCGGTTATCCGGAGGACGGATTGTCCTACGTCGCGCTCGACTGGATGATGGACCGTGCCGCGGCCTGCGACTTGCTGATCAAGCCGGCGGAACGGACACGCTTGAGCCTGCTCCTCAACACGTTCGATAAGCTGCATGACTCCAGACACGGTCTCGGTGGCTACTATCGCTACGAGCCGCGCAAGCTCGCCGACCTCTATGCCGCCGATCCGGTCAAGCGCGTACGCATCAGTGATCTCATGCAAGGGGTGCAAAACCTTTTCAAGGGAGACCAGGGTGCGGCGCACCTGCGTGGCGATCTCGCGCCCTGCCCGACCATCCACGAGAGCGTATTCCAGCGCATCGAGGCCAACACGGATGGCTATGCGCCGATCGTTCTTCCCGAGACCTATCGGATAACGACCAAGGCCGGCGCGATCAGCAGCGGCATCTATGAGCATCCAACCCAGGCGACGATGCGCAAGCACCGCCAGGAGACGGCTTGGAACTGGGTGTGGGTCCGCCGCGTCGTCTACTTCGCCACGGTGTTCGCGTCGCTCTATCTGGCCGCGCTTCCGTTGATCAACACCAAGTGGCCCGGGCTTGGCCAGGCAAGTTGGGCGGAGATGCTGATTCCGGTCGCCGACATGGTCGGCGACGTTCTGCCGAATTTCGTGTCGCCCTGGATCGATGCGTTCAAGGCTGCGCCCGAGCGGTTGGCGGTCGGCGGAATTGCTCTCATCGTGCTGCTCTATCTCGGCGGAATCTTGCAGCGTAGTATTTTCGACAAGATGCGGCCGATCTGGGGAGGGATCATCAGCGCCGGCCCAGTTTGCGTCGGACCGTCAAGGGAGCCGACTGATTGGCTCTACCGCCTGCGCACGTCTCCCCTACCTCGCGGCTTGCTCTACGTTTTGAGCCATTGGGTGCTGCCGTTCATCGCTGCGTTGGTGATCTACGTTCTTCTTGTCTATGTTCTGGCAGTCGTCGTCACCCGCATCGTATTCCCGACCGCCACGATGCTTGGCTATGTGTGCGAGCCGGCCAAGCAGCCCCCTCCCGATCCCGTGAAGTTCGACACCAGAAACCTGTGCCAGCCGACAGGCGTCAAAGTGGTCGAAGGGAAGACCTACCGCGTGACCTTCAGTAAGGGCGATCTTCCCTGGGAAGACGGGCACAAGTACGAGAAGCCCGAGGAGGCGGGAATCCCAACGGGGCCAAATGGTTTTGGATGGGATAGCATGTCGTGGAAGATGATCAGCGGAATTCCGCTGCGCCGGTTGGTGTCCGTCAACTGGTTCCAGCCGATCGTGCGGGTCGGCTCGACCGGCCTGGACGAGCAGCCGCTCACCTTCACGCCAAAGTCGGGCCCGAAAACCTCCGTCGAAGCGACATTCAAGGCGCGCTCGAGCGGGGAGGTGTTCCTGTTCGTCAACGACTCGGTACTCGTGCTGCCGAGATTTTCCAAGTTCTTCTATGACAACAACAAGGGCACGGCGGAGGTCAAAATCGACCTTGTGCCCTAGCGGGCATCGTAGAGAAGTCGGCACCTCACCGCTTGTGCGTGGGCTCGCCCCCGAGGACCTCGTCCAGGTACACGGTGCCGTCCCAGGGGGCGGCCGCTGACGTCCTTCGATAGCGCTTGCACAGTGCGAGATAGAACCGCGCGGGCCCGTCCTCGCCAAGCTCTTGGAGCAGCGCCTCGAAGATCTGGCCGGCCTGCCCGAAGTCCTGGATGCGAAAAGCGGCGAGGCCCACCGCGAAGGCGGCGCGGCGGCGCTCGCACAGGTCCGCTGCCTCGGTGCCGGGCAGCCACAGTTGATGCAGGGTGAGCGGGCGGCTCTTGCCGATGAGACAAAAACGACCGATCTCGCGGACCAGCACCGCGCCCAGTCCCCCCGCGAGGCCCTCTATGACGTCGGCGGAGGCGAGGACGCGGGTGCCGAGACGTTTGTTCAGGTCCTCGATGCGCTGGGCGGTGTTGACGATGTCGCCGACCGCGCGATATTCGAAGTGCTCGCCGGCGCCCACGTTTCCAAGGACCACCTCCCCGCAGTGGAGCCCGATACGCGTCGGCAGATACGGGCCGGAGTCGCCCGGCGACCCGGCCATGATCTCGAGCGCGGCGCGGCAGGCCTCTACCCGCGTCTCCGGGTCCGGGCCGGCGGTGGCCCACAGCGCCAGCATGGCATCGCCGACCACATCGGAGACGAACCCGCCGTGGCGCCGCACCGGCTCGAAGAGCGCGTCGTAATAGCGATTGAGGAGCGCGTGCAGGGCCTGGGGACTGAGACCTTCGGCAAGCGTCGTGTAACGCTCGGCATCGCTGAAGAGGCACACGGCATAGGCGTCCCGGCTGGCGGTCGGGATCCGGCCCGCCGCGCCGCACAGTTCCGCGACCACCGCGGGCGGAAGGTAATAACCGAAGGTCTTCTGGAGCTGCTCGCGTTCCCGGCGCGTGTCCCGAAACCCCCAATAGAGGCCGCCCCCGATGGCGATGGGGCCTTGTACCAAGAGGGGGATGACCAAGGGCAGCCATAGGTGATGAATGGAAAACGCGTAGTAAGCGGCGGCGACGTATAGGAGCATCACGGCGGCGGCGAGGGGCAGCATCATCGAGGGCCCGAGGCCGCGCGCCCCGACCCCGAGGACGAGGCCGAAGAACGCAATCAATGATACGTGCACGGCGGCACCGGGCGCTTGAATGGTGTTTCTTTCCCTTAGGTTGGAGAACACGGTCGCGGCGATCTCGACCCCGCTCAGTCTTTCCCCGCGAACCTGCGTATAGTGCGTGTGAAAGACGTCCCTTTGCTCCATCTGTACCCATTCCGAGAAGCCCACGAAGACCGCCTTGCCGTGAACCCAGTCCCGGAGCCCTGCCTCCGTCTGGGCGCTGTGCCCTGGGTGTGGTTTCCGGCAATCCACACCCAGGGCACAATGGTAGGAGAGTGACGTCACGGTACGAGGTGGGCCATAGAAGTTGACGGCCCGAGACCTTGCACCGCCATAGGCCGAGATCACCGCATCCAGGACACCTCGCGCCTCTTGGGAGGACAGTCCCGCGACGCGGGCGCGGAGGGTGTTCACCAGATCGGGATGCGACCTCAAGAGCTGCCGCAGTCCGAGAGACAGGTCCGCCAGCGAGTCGCGCCGCGCGAGCCCTTCCGGGACGCCGGCCCCGAACTCCAGCGTCGTTTCCGACACGAGCCGCAAGAGATCATCGAAGAAGGGCGTGGCATAGGCGAGGAGCGCGAGCGTCGGCAGGCAGGCCTTGTCGCCCCACGGCTCGCCTTCTTCGGGCGAGAACAGCCAGAACTGGCTCAGCTTGTCCGGCACCCAGGGCAGCGGAAACGGGGCGGTGCCGAACGCCGCGGCGGCTAGCTCCGGGAACGGGAGGGTCACCTTCTGGAGCCGGTGCTCGATCGCCGCGGGTCCGCCCCCCCGACTGGTCCCGCGCTCTTTGACCAGGTCTTCGATAAGCAGCACATTGCCGGCCTTGCGCACGGACTCGGCGAGGGCCCTGTCGTGCTCTTTGTCGCGTCTGTCCCGGAACAGGACATCGAAGGCGATCACCCGCGCGCCGGCCGCCGCCAGCCGATCCACCAGCCGGGCATGCAGCCGACGAGACCACTTGTCCGGGCGATTCGGCACATCGAAGACCCGCGACGATTCGCGGTCTATGCCGACGACCAGGATATCCGGTGGGCTCTGCCGCGCGCCCCGGAGCTTGAACAGCAGGCCCAGGCCGAGGTCGGCCTCCCAGTCGCTGCTCACCGCGAAGCCCGACGCCGCGATCCCGATGACGGCCGTCGCGACGCCCAGGAGCCAGGCCTTGTGCCATCGTCCCATCGCTAGCCTGATCGGGCTAAGGCACCGTGCCGAGGCCGCCTGAGGAACAACGGCCGGGTTGCAATGGCCTGGCACCAGCCGGTAAGATGGGCGATGGAGCCATAGTCTGCCTGGATCGATGCTTCGATCGGGTAATTATCTCACCGTCCGCCTGTGATATTGTTCACAGCAATCCTCATCCGGTTCGGGGATGATAATGACCATATGGGGACGGTGGAGGGTATGGGTATGACGGTAACACAGGCCAGGACCCGATGTCGGCACGGGTTCTCCTGCCGGAGGCCGCCGGGTCGTTCGCGCACCGCCCGATGGGGATCACCGGCATGTTGACCCTACCCTTGGATCGCGGGTTGTTCCCGGCGTTGAGCCCCGAGGACCTTGCCGTCCTGGCGCGCTGCGGTGCCATCAAGGCCTATCCCCGCAACACGATGCTGTTCCAGGAAGGCCAGCCGAGCGCCGATCTCTACATCGTCGTGACCGGTCAGATCAAGGTATTCGTCAGCGAGGCCCAGGGCAAGGAGGTGACCTTGACCCTCGAGGGGCCGGGTGGCTATTTCGGCGAGCTGGGCCTGGTCGACGAGGCCCCCCGCTCGGCATCCGTTATGACCACCGAGCCGTCGCAGCTCGTGGTGGTCTCCAAGGCCGATTTCCAGTGCTGCCTGGCGGCCCATCCGGACCTCGGCATCAAGCTCATGCGCGCGTTCGTGCAGCGGGTGCGGACCCTCACGGAGCGGGTCAAGAGCATTGCGCTCCTGGATGTCTATGGGCGCGTGGCTCAGACGCTCCAGGGATTGGCCGTCGAGCAGTCCGGTCGATTCGTCATCGAAAAGCGTGTGACCCACCAGGATATCGCCAGCATGGTGGGTGCCTCGCGCGAGATGGTGAGCCGCATCATGCGCGACCTCGTGGTCGGGGGTTACATCGAGATGCAGCACAAGCACATTCGCATCAAGGAAAAGCTCCCGGCCGGCTGGTGAGCGGCGCCCGGAGGCGCAGCATCCGCAGCAACCAGAAGACCGCCACGCCGGCGACGAGGTGTTTCAGCGTGTGCCCACTGACCCCACCGAGGGCGGCGAAGATCGGTCGGTCCAGCCACTCGCAGAGCTTCGCGAGGGCATAGAGCCCGAGCATAACGAACGGATCGCGGGAGCGCGTGTAGGCCGAGGGGTAGAGCACCAGGATGAGCGCGATGAGCGCGCCCGAATAGAACTGCACCACGCCGTACGGCCGCAGATCGCCTTGCCCGGCGCGCTCGCTCCAGTCCCAGTACAAGACGCTGCCGATGGCGAGCATGAGGAGTGGCCCGAGCCCGAGGAGGCCGGCGCGCACATCGATGCGCTCGGCGATCACGGCCGCGAGCACGGCCGCGAAACCGGCGGCCAGCGGGAGGCGGTCCCACAGGAGCCGCGCATTGTCCGGCGCCAGGTGGTAATAGGCCGATCCGAGCCCGGTGAAAAATATCGCCCCGTAAAACACGAGGTAGGGCCAGCGCTCACGGGGGTCGATGAAGCGCGCCCGACCCCCCCACAAGCACCCGACACCCAAGGCACCCACCACCAGGAACGGGGCGTTCGAGGCGACATCGAGAAGGTTCGGGACCCCAAGCCAGGCACGCCGATCGGCGAAGGCGTGATAGCTCGGGTCCTGGGGGATGGGCGACACGAAACCGAGTGTGACAACGACCGCGAGGGTCAGGACCCCGATCGCGACAAGGCGTGCGCGGCGGTTCATGGCACCCCAAAATAGATGAAGGCCAAAATAGATGAAGATAGGTGGGACCCGGTGGTGAGACCCCGTGAGCGGATCAGTAATGCACCAGGGTGTGGACACGATACGGCATGAGCCGCGCGCGGCCCTGAAGCTCGTCGAGCTCCACGACGAAGGCGCATCCGGCGAGCTCGGCGCCCAGTCCCTCGATCAAGCGGCAGCTCGCCGCCGCGGTGCCCCCAGTAGCGATCAGATCATCGATCAGGAGCACGCGATCGCCCGGCCCCAGCGCATCCACATGGACCTCGAGCGCGGCCGTACCGTACTCCAGGTCATAGCGCGCCGCCTGCACCTCGTAGGGCAACTTGCCGGGCTTACGCAGCGGCACGAAGCCGACCCCCAGCTCCCAGGCGACCAGGCTGCCGAAGATGAAGCCGCGCGCCTCCATGCCCACGACGGCCGTGAGCCGTTCCCCGAGAAACGGGTAGAGGAGCTGATGGACGCACAACCGCAGGGTCGCGGGGTCCTTGACGAGCGGGGTGATGTCCTTGAACTGGATCCCCGGTTTGGGGAAATCGGGGATGTTGCGGATCTTGGCCGCGAGCCTTTCCACGGTCTGTTCTCCCAGGCGCGGGTTTCCGGCGCGTCGTTCTTTGGTCCATGATAGCCGCTTCGCAAAGGGCTGTCAGTGGTGCCCCCGCCACGACCGAGGCCGAAGGGCCGAGCGTCCGAGGACCGAGACCCCGGCCCCTCCGGCACGCCTGGACGGTGGCGCCGAGCGAGGCGCGGGAGATTCAAACGTCCCTGCGCCATGCCGTGGTCCTGGAGGATTCTCATGGGCCAGTGCGTCGGATCGCCGGGGCCGATGTCGCTTTCATCGGCGCGGGGCGGACCGCGCGCGCCGCGATCGCGGTCCTGAGCTTCCCCGGATTGGATCTCATCGAGGAGGCCATCGCCGAGCGGCCCTGCGACTTCCCCTACGTGACGGGGCTGTTGTCGTTTCGCGAGGTGCCCGTTGTGCTGCAGACCTTGGAGCGATTGTCGGTGTGGCCCGACCTCGTGCTCTGTGACGGGCAGGGCTATGCCCACCCGAGGCGTCTGGGCCTGGCCTGCCACCTCGGCCTGGCGGCCGGTCTGCCCACCATAGGCGTCGCCAAGACCCGGCTCATCGGCCGCCACGGCCCGGTGCCCGTAGCGCCCGGAGACTGGACAGCGCTACTGGACAAGGAAGAGACGATCGGTGCGGTGCTCCGCACCCGCGCGGGGGTCCGGCCGCTCTTCGTCTCGGTCGGCCATCGCGTGGGTCTAGAGAGTGCCGTGCGGTTCGTGATGGCCTGCACGACCCGCTATCGCCTGCCGGAGACCACAAGGGCCGCCCACCGGCTGGCCTCGGTGCCGTGAGGCGATGCCACATTGTTTCGCTATTTGGCTGGGCGCTATTTGGCTGGGCTTGGGTCTTTGGCTGACCTTGGCCCACGCGCAAGGTCCCGACCCCTACGCGCCGGAGCGGGGCGGCCTCATCGCCGAGATCGAGCGTGAGTTCCATTGGACCGCCTCGATGATCGGCCAGACCGCACCCGACCCCCGGGTGCTGGAGGTCATGGGGCAGGTGCCGCGGCATCGCTTCGTGCCGGACGACTACGTGGACGATGCCTATCGTAACGAGCCCCTGCCGATCGGGCACGGCCAGACCATCTCTCAACCTTACATCGTGGCGCTCATGAGCGATCTCCTCGACCTCCCGTCCGAGGCGAGCGTCCTCGAGATCGGCACCGGTTCCGGTTATCAGGCCGCTGTGCTCGCCGGTCTGGCGAAGGCGGTCTACAGCATCGAGATCATCGAGCCCCTGGGCCGCCAGGCGACCGAGCGCCTCACGCAACTGGGCTACAAGAACGTCGAGACACGCATCGGGGACGGCTATTACGGCTGGGCCGAGCACGCACCCTTCGACGGCATCATGGTCACCGCCGCGGCCGACCACATCCCCCCACCGCTCGCCGCCCAGCTCAAACCCGGCGGCCGGCTGGTCATGCCGGTCGGCGGCGGTTTCCTGACACAGTATCTGGTGCTGGTCGAAAAGGGGCAGGACGGGGCGCTCACCACCCGCCAGCTCCTGCCCGTCCGCTTCGTGCCGCTCACCGGCGGCCATTAGCTCCAATATGCGGGGTGCCACGGATCCCCCCTCGCCTCGGATCCTCCTCGCGATCGCACTCGTCTCCGCCGCGGCCCTCGCCTATGAGGTCCTCTTGGTGCGGCTCTTCTCGATCATCCAGTGGCACCAGTTCGCGTTCATGATCATCAGCGTGGCGCTGCTCGGCTATGGCGCGGGCGGATCCTTCCTGAGTCTCTGGGCGGCGCGCCTCGAGACGCGCTTCGGCGCGGTCTTCGCCATCCAGGCCGCGCTCTTCGGGATCGCCACCATCCCGTGTTTTCTCGCCGCGCAGGCGCTCCGTTTCAATCCCCTCGAAGCCCTCTGGGACCCGGGTCACGTGTTCAGGTTATGCGGGATCTATCTCCTCCTGTGCCTGCCCTTCGCCTTCGCGGCGTGCTGCATCGGGCTCGCGCTCGGCCACTACCGGGAGCGCCTGCACCACGTCTATGCCTGCGACCTCGTCGGGGCGAGCGGCGGCGCCATGGGGGTGATGGGGCTCTTGTACCTTGTTTTTCCGGGGACGGCGCTCAAAGTCGTCGCCCTCCTCGGCCTTGTCGCCGCGCTCATCGCCTGTCGCGGCCTCGGATCGAGGTGGTGCCCCGCCGCCCTGGTGCTTGCCATCGCTGGCCTCTTGGTCCTGCCCGAGGCCTGGGTGCGGCCAGAGCCCCTGCCCTACAAGGGCCTGCCCCAGGCACTCGAAATACTCGGGAGCCGCGTCATCGCCGAGCGCTCGAGCCCCTTGGGTATCCTGCAGGTGATCGAGAGCCCCCGGGTGCCGTTCCGCCACGCCCCCGGCCTGAGTCTGAACGCCCCCCGCGAGCCGCCCGAGCAACTTGGGCTCTTCCAGGATGCCGACGGCATGAGCGCGATCACGCGTTACCGGGGGGACCGCGCGACACTCGCCTATCTGGACTACCTGCCGTCGGCCCTGCCCTATCATCTGGTCGAGCGCCCCGCGGTCCTGGTGCTCGGGGCGGGGGGCGGGGCCGGGGTGCTGCAGGCCGTCTACCACCGCGCGCGGGAGATCGACGCGGTCGAGCTGAACCCGCAGATCATCGCGCTCTTGCGCGAGGACTTCCGGGAATTCACGGGCGGGATCCTCGACCGCCCCGAGGTACGTGTCCACAGCGCCGACGCCCGTGGCTTCGTCGCGGGCGCAAGCGAGCGCTTCGACCTCATCGAGCTATCGCTCCTCGATGCCGGCGGCGCCTCGGGCGCCGGGTTGCAGGCCTCTAACGCGAACTACCTCTATACGGTCGAGGCGTTGCGGGCCTATCTGCGCCGCCTCACACCCGCCGGCATCCTCGCCATCACGCGCTCCGTGACGCTCCCGCCCCGCGACGGGCTCAAGCTCTTTGCCATGGCCGTCTCGGCCCTGGAGGCCGAAGGCGAGCGGGAGCCGGCGCGGAGGCTCGCCTGGATACGGGGATTCAAGACCCACACCCTGCTCCTCCGTAACGGCGCCTTCGAGGCCGAAGACCGGTCCCGCATCCGGGATTTTTGTCGAAATCGCTCGTTCGACATCGCTTTCCTCGAAGACGCATCCGCGGCCGAGAGCGACCGTTACAACCGGCTGGGGCAGCCGTATTTCTTCGAGGGGGCGCAGGCGCTCCTCGGGCCGGAGCGACAAGACTTCATGCGGCGTTACAAGTTCGACATCTCCCCGGCCACCGACGATCGGCCGTACTTTTTCCAGTTCTTCCGATGGCCCTTGCTGCGCGAGGCCGTCGCGATGCGCGGCGCGGGGGGCGTGTCCCTGCTCGAGCTCGGCTACCCCGTGATCCTCGCGACCTTGTCCCAGGCGGTGTTCCTGAGCGCGGCCCTGATCCTCGCCCCGCTAGGGGTGCGCCGCTGGCGGGGGCTGGTCGCCGGCAGCGGACCGGGTTTGCCTTTTCGAGTAGTGGTCCTATTCGCCGCCATCGGGCTCGGCTTCATGTTTATCGAGATGGCCTTCATCCAGAAGCTTGGCCTCTACTTGGGCCATCCGCTCCTCGCGGTCGCGGTGGCGCTGTCGGGGTTCCTGGTCTTCGCCGGCCTTGGCAGCGCGGCCGTGTCCCGCGAAGGCCGCCCGACCCGCCTCGCCATGGCCTGGCCGATCGCGGGGATCGTGGTGCTCGGGTCTTCGTACCTGGTCGGGCTGCCGGGCGTGTTCGGCTGGACATCGGGCCACGAGATGTGGCCCAAGGCCGTCTTGGCGCTCACGCTCATCGCGCCCCTGGCATTCTGTATGGGGAGGCCCTTTCCGACGGCGCTCGCCCTGCTAGGCCATCGCGCGCCCGCGCTCATCCCCTGGGCCTACGGCATCAACGCCTGCGCCTCCGTGATTGGCGCCGTGCTCGCCATGCTATGCGCCATCCACCTCGGACTCTCGGCGCTCCTGGCTTTGGCGTTGGCCTGTTACCTCGTGGCTCTTATGGCCTATTCGACGATGGCGCGACACGGCGAGCGCTGAGCGGCGGTGAGAACGCCTCGCGACCGGCCAACGGGCAAAGCCCCCAGGGGTCCGCAACGCCGTTTAGACCCGAGCCATTCGATCGGGCCGGTTCCCCGTAAGGGTGAGTCAGGCTGCTGTAAGCTCTGATCTTGCTTACCCCGCCCAGGTCCACACGTTGCTTGGCATGCCACAGATCATAATTGTATTGCATTGCCAACCAGCTTTCAGGAGAACGCCCAAGCGCTTTGGATAGACGCAGCGCCATTTCAGGGCTGAGGTTGCTGGTCCCTTTAAGGACACGATTCAACGTCGACGCTGTCACACCGAGGTTTGCAGCGAGCTCCCGACCGCTGATGTGGTGTGGTTCCAAGTATATCTGAATGATGAATTCGCCAGGGTGAGGCGGATCATGCATGGCCATCAGTGATAATCCTCATAGTCCAGAACATTTGCGTGTCCGTTACGAAATTCGAAGGTCAGTCGCCAGTTGCCATTGACCCAGACGGACCAACGGGCCTGGTCGGTGCCTTTTAACCGATGAAGGCGAAGCCCCGGGATGTCCATGAACCTGCTGGATTCGGCGCTGCACCTGAGTTGGCCGGCGGCGCGGCGAGGCGGGATGGTCCCTACCGATCCACGTGAGCTGACGCGAAAGCGCTACCTGCTCCGCAGGATCGCCCCCAGCACCCCGCGCACGATCTGGCGGCCGAGCGTGCTGCCGATGCTGCGCGCGGCGCCCTTGGCGAGGGCCTCGATGGCCGTCTCGCGACCCTGCGCTGGACGGCGCCCTGTGGGGCCTTTGCGCTCGCCAGTCGCGGACGGCAGCGCGGCTTCGGCGCGGCGTCTCAGGTGTTCGTAGGCCGATTCGCGGTCGATGGCCTTTTCGTATTTTCCGGCAAGCGGCCCCTTCGCGATCGCCTGTGCGATCTCGGATGGCGTGGCGGGGCCGAGACGCGAGGCGGGCGGGCGGATCCGCGCGCGCTCGACGGCGGTGGGCACGCCATTCTCGTCCAGCATCGATACCAGGGCTTCGCCCACGGCCAGCTCGGTGATGGCCTCCGCGACGTCGAGGCCGGGGTTGGCGCGAAAGGTCTCGGCGGCCGCACGCACGGCCTTCTGGTCGCGCGGCGTGAAGGCCCTGAGCGCGTGCTGGATGCGGTTGCCGAGCTGCCCGAGGACCGCCTCGGGGATGTCGAGCGGGCTCTGGAGATGAAATACACCCCGACCCCCTTCGAGCGGATGAGGCGCACCACCTGCTCGATCTTGTCGAGCAAGGCCTTCGGGGCATCGCCGAAGAGGAGATGGGCCTCATCGAAAAAGAACACGAGCTTGGGGCGATCGAGGTCGCCGGCCTCCGGCAATTCCTCAAAGATCTCCGAGAGCAGCGCCACCAGGAAGGTCGCGTAGAGGCGCGGCCGGTGGATCAGATCCTCGGCGGCGAGCAGGTGGATCGAGCCCTGCCCGTCTGTCGCCATGAGGTCCTGGATATCGAGCGCCGGCTCGCCGAACAGGGCCCCGCCGCCTTCTTGCTCGAGTGTCAGCAACTGCCGTTGAATGGCGCCTACCGAGGACTTGCCGACATTGCCGTAGCGGCCGGTCAGCAGCGCGGCGTGCGCCGCGATGTGCTCCAACATGGCGTGCAGGTCCTTGAGGTCGAGTAACAGCAGCCCCTCCTCGTCTGCGATCCGGAAAGCGATGTTGAGCGCGCCTCCTGCGCGGGGGTTAGCGACAAGAGGCGCGCGAGCAGGAACGGCCCCATCTCGGAGATCGTGGTGCGAATGGGGTGCCCCCGCTTCCCGAAGATGTCCCAGTGGACGACCGGGCAGCCCGCCGGCACGAGCTCACCGACCCCGGTGGCCTGCGCGCGTTCCGCGAGCTTGGGGTCATCGAGCGCGGGCTGGCCGATCCCGGAGAGATCGCCCTTCACATCCGCCAGGACCACCGCCACACCGCCGTGCGCGAGGCCCTCGGCCAGGACCCGGACCGAGACGGTCTTACCGGTGCCGGTGGCACCGGCGATGAGCCCATGGCGATTGGCCATGGCGTAGAGCAGGTGCTGGGGCGTCGTGCCCTTACCGACGAGGATCCCTCTGGTTTCGTGCATCGCGATTACCTCCGATTGGCCTGGGGGGCGCCATTGTATCCATACCTAACGTACGCCGACAAAACCGTCAGCCCCCGGCCCGCCGGACCACATCCTCCAGCTCCGCCATCCGTGCCTCGATCGATTCCACGAGCCGGAGCTGGACCCGGCAACGCTCCAGGTTGTGGTGCTCGCGATCGGTTCTGAAATAGACATCGCCCAGCAAATAATCGCTCAAAAACCTGAGCCCCGTTTCCAATGCGACGATCTGGCCCGCGAACCCGAGATGATCGCGCTCGCCCGGAGTGAGGCATCCGCCGGTCCCGGCGAGATAACCGGCGACCAGGGCCGCAAACAGCGGGATCTCGATCCCGACCGTGTCGAGATCCGTGGTGTCTTCCGCGGCCCGGTGCGCGGCACTGCGCACCAGATCGCCGAAGTCATACAGGGAAAGACCCGGCATCACGGTATCGAGGTCCACGACGCACAGGGCCGCGCCACTCTTTTCATCGAACAGCACGTTATCGAGCTTGGTGTCGTTGTGCGTCACGCGCCACGGGATCTGCCCTTCCCGAACCAACCGCCACGGTATTTCAGCGAGCGCACGCCGCGCGCGGGCAAAGGCGATCTCCGGCCCGGCCTGCCGAGCTCGCCCGTGCGGATCGGCCCCGAGCGCGCGCTCGAATTCCACGTAACGGGTAGGTGTGTGGTGAAAGGCCGGGAGGGTCTCGGTGAGGCGCTCGGGCGGCAGATCGGCGAGGTCGCGCGCGAACTCGCCGAAGGCGCGCGCGGCCTCGTAGGCCATCGATGCGCCTGTGGCGCGATCGAAACCATGAGTCCCTTCGATGAAGTCAAAGGCGCGCCAGCATCCGCTGGCGTCCCGATGGAGCAGCCGGTCCTCGCGGCTTTGCACCGGCGTCAGCACCCGGCGCGCGCGGTCCGCGACGCCGCGGGCGGCGAGCGTCGTGTGCAAATGGCGGGTCACGATCGAGATGTTTTGCATGACCCGCTCCGGGTCCGGGAACACGCGCTCATTGATCCGCTGCACCAGATAACGCCGGCCGTCTGCGTCGCATGTGAAGAGGAAGGTATGGTGGATGTGGCCGTTCCCGTGGGGGCGGGCATCCCGGTACTCGCCTTCCATCGAAAACGCCTGGCTGATGGCTGCGAAGTCGAAAGTCGGCATGGTTCCGGTGGGGGTGTCTGGCTCGCGGTTGGCACCGCGCCGGCCATCATAATCGCTGGAGCCCCGGCGCGTCCTGTGACGGTCGCTTCCTGGATGTGACTGGAAATATCGGGTGGTTGCAACGTACGAGGGTTGCCACCGCTAGAGCCGGGCGTCATCATGCCCGGGTACCAGCCTGTCACCGGCTGGGACGGCAATGACCAGCATCAAAGACCTCAAGGGTTACTGTCACCCGCTCACCCCCGCCGGTCGCGCGGCGCTCTGCGGTGCGCCACCCTGGCACTACGCCACCGAGTATCTCAACGTCGCCTATCGCACCGATCCCGCGGCCATCGCCGCCTGCCTGCCCGAGCCGCTGGCGCCGGGGCCCGAGCCCGATCGCGCTTACGTGGCCTTCGGTAAGTGGTGGTCGCTGTGGGACGGCGAGCGCGACATGGCCTACACCAACCCCGAGCGCACGCAGTATCGGGAATGCGCCCTCTGGGTCGGTTGCTCGTTTCGGGGCACGCCGGGCCAGATCTGTGTCCTTTGCTGGGTCGATAACGACTTCACCCTGGCGCGCGGCTGGTTCATGGGCTTCCCGAAGAAACTCGGCGTGACCCATCTCACCGAACACCACCCCCTGAACCCGGCCATGGGGCCGCTCGGCATCGGGACCCGGCTCAAGGCCTACGTCTGTGCCCATGGGGAACGCCTCATCGAAGGCACGATGGCCATCGAACGCCGGATCCGCCCGACGGATCTGCCCGCGCCCATGGGGCTGCCGATCTTCAACATCCGCCACTTCCCGAGCGCCGAGCGGGCGGCGCCGGCCGCGGTGCTGGAGCTGGTGCGGCTCGGCGGGCAGGACCTGCGTTACGGCCCCGACCTGTGGGCCGGACAGGGGGGGCTCAGGTTCTTCCCCTCGGAGATCGAGGAGCACCTGCCGCTCGCGCCTGTCGAGGTGCTGGGGGCCTACCGCTTCGGCTCCGGCTACACTTTCACGGGCGCCGAGGTCCTGCACCGGTGGATATAGTGGAAAGGGAATCGCGCCGCACGGCCTCGACGGACAGGCCTGCTGCAATCCAAGTTAGTTGAGGGGCGTCTTGTTTTCGCAGGCAGGAAGAGGCGTCTACGCGCATCCTTCGAGACGTTGCGAAAACGAGCCCATGATCAAACTGCATAAATTCAAGGCCTGCTGGGGATTGCCGGATCCGAGCCCGTTCTGTGTAAAGGTCGAGACGTATTTGCGTATGGTGGCCCTGCCCTATGAGCGCGTCGAGTGTGCGACGATGTTCAGGGCCCCCAAGAAAAAGCTGCCCTACCTCACGGACGGCGACCGTATCATCCCGGATTCGGGCTTCATCCTCGATTTCCTGAAGGCGACGTACGGCGATACCCTCGACGGCCGGCTCTCGGCCGAGGAGCGTGCGCGTGGTCACGCCTTGCGCCGCATGCTGGAAGAAAGTCTGTACTGGCCCATGGTCTATTCCCGCTGGAGGGAAGATCGGAACTGGGCCGTGATCAAACCGTTGTTCTTCGGCGGCCTGCCGCCGGTCCTGGGCGACCTCGTGCCCCTCTTCGCCCGGTCACGGGTGAAGAAACCCTGTGGCTCCAGGGCACCGGGCGCCATGCGCGCGACGAGGTCTACGATCTCGGCCGACAGGACCTCTCCGCCCTGTCGGTACAGCTCGGGCCCATGCCATATCTGTTCGGCGATTCCCCGACCTCGTTCGATGCGGTGGCGTATGGATTTCTCGTGAACCTCCTCTTGCCACCCATCGAATCGCCGCTCAAGGACCATGCCCTGGCGCTGGCCAATCTCCCGCCCTACTGCGCGCGCATCCGGGAGCAACTACTACGCGGGGCCCCCCGCATAGACGTACGAACCTCGAGGCGGGCCACCCCGGCCCGCCGTCATGGCCCCGTAACGAGCGCCGGGGTGATCCGCGCATGGTTCCGCCACGACCGGGGCATGGGGCGGCGGGGGATCCGGCTATATCCGGCTATATAATGGCACCATGCCGGCCTATGCCTTAGCCGAGATCCGCGAGGAACACGCTGCTGCCCCGCTGCCCGATTACCAGGGGGGCGGCATCGTCAACCTCATGGCCTCGATCGCAGGGGCCTTCGGGGGTGATCCCGGGCCCTATCCGCCGCTCGACGCGCTCGACGGCGCGTGGCTCAGGGCGCATCGCAACATCGTCTTGTTCATCATCGACGGGCTCGGCTACGAGTGGCTCAAGCGTGCCGGCCCGGGATCGGCGTTGTTCCGCCATACCGTCGGCCCGATCACCTCGGTGTTTCCGAGCACCACCGCGAGCGCCATCACCACTTTTCTGACCGGGGTGGCGCCGCGGCAGCACGGCATGACCGGCTGGCATGTGTATCTCGAGGAGCTGGGGACGGTCGTGGCCGTGCTGCCGTTCCGGGCGCGGACCGGAGCGCCCCGGGCGAGCGCATCGCGCTGGGACGCCCCGGCGATATTCGATCAGACCCCCCTGCCGAACCGCATCCCGGCGCGCTCCGCGGTGTTCGTACCGAAGCGCATCGCGGGCTCGGTCTACAACGAGGCGCACCGGGGCGCCGGGGTGGTGCGACCCTATCGCTCGTTGCCGGGCGCCGTTGCAGGGCTTTGCCAGGCGCTTCGCCAGGGCGGCCGGCGGCACTATGCCTACCTCTATTATCCCGATCTCGACAAGACCGCGCATGAATGCGGTATCGACAGCCCGCAGGCCCGTCGCAGGCTGGCCGAGGTCGATGCCGCTTACCGGTCCCTCTTGGACGGCCTGCGTGGCACCGGCACGGCGGTGATCGCGACCGGCGATCACGGCTTCATCGACATTCGGCCCGAGCACCGCATCGAGCTCGGCGAGCACCCCGCGCTGGCCGAGCTCATGCGCTTGCCGCTGTGCGGCGATGGGCGCGTAGCCTATTGTTATGTCCGCCCGGGCCGCCGGCGCGAGTTCGAGCGCTATGTCGGCACCCATCTCGATCGGCAGGTGCGGCTTTGCGTCAGCGCGGACCTCATCGACCAGGGATATTTCGGGATCGGTCCCGCACACCCGCGGCTGGCCGAAAGGGTCGGGGACTATACGCTCCTCATGAAGGACCGCTATGTGATCAAGGACTGGCTGCCGGGCGAAGGGCGTTTCGTGCATGTCGGCGTGCACGGGGGGCTCACGCGCGAAGAGCTGTATGTGCCGCTCGCGGTCGCGAGCGTCTGATCTTTCATAGGCCCCGGGGAGCGGCCTGAAAAAGCGAGCCGCGGGCAGGATCGGGCGGTGGCTCGCCAAGGGCCTCTTGGCGGCCATCCTGTTCAGCATGATCTCCGTCCTGGCGCTGCGTTTCCTAGCCCCGCCGACCACGGCTTTCATGCTCCGCCACTGGGTCATCGCCCTCACGGAGGGCCGGGACGGACCCCCGCTACGCTACGACTGGGTCGACTACGAGCGCATCTCGCGAGACGCCCCGCTCGCCGTCGTGGCCGCCGAGGACCAGTTGTTCCCGAGCCATTCGGGCTTCGACTTCAAGGCCCTCTCCCGCGCCTTGGACCACAACCGCGAAGGCCGCGCGCTGCGCGGGGCCAGCACCATCACCCAGCAGGTGGCCAAGAACCTCTTCCTGTGGCCGGGACGGAGCTATCTGCGCAAGGCCATGGAGGCCTATTTCACGGTGCTGATCGAGGCCCTGTGGACTAAGCGACGGATCCTCGAGGTGTATCTGAACGTCGTCGAGCTCGGCGACGGGGTGTTCGGCATCGATGCCGCGAGCCGCACCTATTTCCGCAAGCCGGCCAAGGCGTTGCGGCGTGATGAGGCCGCCCTGCTCGCGGCCGTGCTCCCGAACCCCACGGGGTTGAGCGTGCGCCGCCCCTCGCGCTACGTCCGCGCGCGTCAAGGCTGGATCCTCAAGCAGATGCGGCGGCTCGGCGGACCGGCGTACGTCGCACACCTGTAGCTCGCCGGTATGGATCTCTACACTAGCTTCGCCCACCTGAGCCGCCGTGAGCGCGAAGGCCGCGACTACCGCATCCGCTGGCGGATGGGGGGCTCGGGTGTCGCTATCGTGGCGCCACACGGCGGTGGCATCGAGCGCAGCACCTCGGAGGTGGCCGATGGCATCGCGGGCCGCGAGCATGGGTTTTATGCCTTCGAAGGATTGAAATCCGTCGGTAATCACGTGCTGCATCTGACCAGCAATCGTTTCGACGAACCGCAAGCACTCAGGCTCGTGCGCGGGATACGTGCCTTGATCACAATCCATGGCGCGAAGGGCCGGGAGGCCGTCGCCTATCTCGGCGGGCTCGACTTCGTGCTGCGCGAGCGCATCGCCGAGGCCTTGATCAGTGCCGGATTCCTCGCCGTCGACGACCCGAGCCCGACCCGCCAGGGGCGTTCGCCGTCGAACATCTGCAACCGCTGCGTCTCGGGTCGCGGCGTGCAGTTGGAGCTGAGTTATGGGTTGCGAAGAACGCTCTTCGAGGGACTGGACCCCTCGGGCCTGCGCCGACCTACGTCGCTGTACCGAGACTTCGTGGGTACCCTGCGCGCGGTGCTCGCGGGGCATGAGCCGAGTGAAATGCGATAGGTCATCGCGGAGAAATGAACATGAGCGTGCAAGCTGCGCCGACACCCATCATCTGCCCCGGCTGCCAGTGCGAGAACCCCCACGATGCGGTCTTTTGCGGCAACGCCGAATGCCACAAGGCGCTCGGCGAGTTTCGCTATGTGATTGAAGAGCTGGCGGCGCAGAGCAGCTTGCTGGAACGCCTGGCCGATAAGGTCACGGCCTTCACCGGCCGCCCGCATTTCGTCACGATACACGTCCTCTGGTTCCTCGCCTATCCCTACAGCCTCCTCGGGATTCATCCTCGCCATCGAGGCGATCCTGATCACGAGCTTCGTCCTCATCAGCCAGAACCGCCAAAACGCCCACCAGGACCAACGCGCCGAGCTCGATTACGAAGTCAACGTGAAAGCCTATCGCAAGCTCGGCGAGATCCAGGCGGCGCTGGCCCGGGTGACGGACAGGCTGGATGCGCTGGAAACGAAGGAGCGAGACCGGTGATGTGAACGGGCGGCCGGCGTTCCGCCGGTAACGCAGGGGTCTGAGGGGTAGTCTGTGCGCTACCGCCTGGTGCATCACACGGAGTACCGGTACGTGCAGCCGGTCGCCCTCTGTCACAACGAGACGCACCTGAGACCCTGGGCGGTGGCGCACCAGCGCTGCCTCCCGCACGCGCTCGTGATCGACCCGGAGCCCGATCTGGTCTCGGAGCGGGAGGACTTCTTCGGCAATCCGACCGCCTCCTTCTCCATGCAGCGCGGCCACAGCCACCTCTGGTCACGGCCACGAGCGGAGGTCGAGGTGGGATCGCCAAAGCGGCCCGGACAGGTGCCGGATGTCACCTGGGAAGAGGCCGCCGAGCTCCTGCGCCAGGACCTCGACCCCGAGCGCGTCGAGGCCCGCCAGTTCATCCTGGACTCGCCGCTCTGCGAGGCCGCGGCCGACATCATCCGGTCCGTGGCCGAGCTCAGCGCGCGCATCCACCGCGATTTCGCCTATGTGCCGGGATTCACCAGCGTCACCACCCCCCTGTCGGTGGCCGGGGCCCAGCCCGAACGCCCCTTGCCGCCCCCACGCGGACCACCCAATCACCGATCGGCCCGTCCGACCAACAGTACCGGTTGCAAAGCCGTGTTGAACGTCCTATCCTTTCACTCGCTAACTAGCTAGACGACACGATTATGGATCCCAAGCTGACCGCGGAAGAGTTGAGTTGGTTGAAAAACCTGGATACCGACAGCCCAATCAAGCCGGAGGTGCCGGAATCCATCGCGGCGCGGCTGGTCGAGCAAGGGCTTGCGATCAAGCTGGTCGAAGGTGGTTTGCAATTGACGACGCTTGGACGCGAGCAATTGGCGGACAGCGGTGGTACCAAGGAATCGTAGGATGCGCGTGATTCTACAGGTTATGGCCCTTGGTTTCGCCATTGCGGGCACGGGTCTTTCGGCGTCGGCTGCCGAGACCACCCTTCCGTCAGCGGAATCCGAGACAACGGCTGCTCCAAAAGCACCGCCGAGCGAGTCGGAAAGCTCGAAGGCGAAACAGAAATCGGCGCGGCCCCCTGCGGAGCCTGCGCCCGCCGAATCGCGTACGCCCGAAGAGGCATCGGAGCGCGCCGCTGACCCGGAAGATCCGTCGGGTGCGCTCATCATCAAGACGCCGGGCGAGACCACGGTGCCAAGCCCTGAGGAAAGACATTAAAAAAGGCGGCTTCGCCGCCTTTTTCCTTTGGTGTCTCTAACACAATCCTTCTCTGCACTGCCGAGAGCAGTGCGCCGACTCTTGAGGTGCCTAGAAGTCCATATTCGACCGTATCCCAGCGTGACTCATGCCTTCTAGCTAACTAGCCACGCACGCATCCTCATGTCACGAATTATCGCGTCACGCCGCCAGGCTGTTCAGAAAGTGATCCCCTTGAAGGGCGTGGCGGCCAATAACAGGCCACCGCGTCCGTCGAGGTGATCAATCTGCTAGAGGGGTGAGGTCCGCAAGCGCGGCGCGCGCCGCCTGGCTCAGGAACACGGTATCCATACCGACGGTGATGAGCGTGAATCCGTTCTCCAGGTAAGGCCGGACGGCGGCGGCACTCAAGCCGAAGATCCCAAGCCGCACCCCAGCCGCGAGACACTCCCTTCGCACCGTGTCGATCTCGAGGTCCGTGATCTGTCCGGGCTTGCCCATGCTGGCGGACAAATCGTAAGGTCCGATCAGGACCGCGTCGACGCCCGGCACGCGCGCGATGGCGGCGATGTCGCGCACCGCTTCGATGTGCTCGGCCTGCACGACCACCGCGAGGCCGTCGTTCGCTTCTGCAACGTAGTCCGAAAACCCGAGGCCATAGCGGTGGGCGCGTGCGATGCCGACGCCGCGCGTCCCCCAGGGCGGATACTTGCAGTGCCGCACCACCCGGAGCGCCTGCTCCGCGGTGTTGACCTGGGGGATGATGACGCCGGCCGCCCCGATATCCAAGGCCTTCTTGATCCAGACCTCCTCCCCGACAGGGACACGCACCAGCGGCGCGCAACGGGCCCCGACCGCCTGCAAGAGCCGCAATGCGCCGGCGCTCTCGAACGGCCCGTGTTCGGCATCGATGAACAGCCAGTCGAAACCGACCTCGGCCAGCAATTCGGCGACCTCGGGCGATGGCAGGCTGATGAGCGTGCCGATCAATCGATCGCCGGCCAAGAGCCGCGCGCGAAACCCCGTGTGCATCGTGCTCGCTTCGCGGGAACCTGCAAGCCTTAACTAGCTAGCCAAAGATATTTGGAATTGTAGGCTCTTTTCCATCCCTTCCCCTGGGGAAAGGGGGAAGGATAGGATGGGGGTTGAGTCTCTCAGAACTATGCGACGCTCAACCCCCACCCTCAACTCCCCCTGCCACGGAGGGAATAAGCTGGTGCTGAGATAGGCGCGCCGCCAGGCACGCGCCCGGCGGATCAGGCGGTGATCATGAGCAACGCGGCGGCCACGCGCCTGCCTTCGGCGCTCAACACCATGAAGCTACGGCAGGCGGCGGCCGTGTCCATGACCTCGAAACCGATGTGGTGCCGGGCGAGCGGCGCCGTGACCTCGCGGCTCGGGAAGCGCAGTCGCGCGCCGGTCCCGAGCACGGCTATTTCGGGTCCGAGCGCCGCGATCTGGTCCAGATGTTCGGCCGTTATTTCCTCGAACCCTTGGGGCGGCCAGTCGCGTACCAGGCGATCGGTCGTGACGATGAAGCTCTGGGTGAGGGTCTCGTCGTTCACCACGATGGCGCCCTGGCGATACCCGCGGATCGCGTAGCGCCCCATCCCGTGATCCAGGTCGAACTTCACAGCCTCTCACATGAGCGACGGGCGCTTGTTCAGCTTGCGCTGCAGCGTGCGCCTGTACATGCCGAGCCGCCGCGCCGCACTCGAGACATTCCCGGCGCATTCCCTAAGCACCCGCTGGATATGCTCCCATTCGAGCCGATCCACCGAGATCGGCCGAGGCGCGGGGTTGACCTGCGGATCGCCCTCGTCGCGGTCGAAGGCCGCCACGATCTCGTCCGCATCGGTGGGTTTCGTCAGATAATGGGTGGCGCCGAGCTTGATGGCCTCGACCGCCGTCGTGATGCTCGCGTATCCCGTCAGGACCACGACCTTGGCCGCGCCGCCCGGTTGGCACAGCGCCGAGACCAGCTCCAGTCCCGAGGGACCGGGCATGCGCAGATCCACCACGGCATAGTGGGGGGCCTCCGCCTCGGCCAGTCGGCGCGCATCGGGGACGTTGTGAGCGATGCGGACGGCGAAGCCGCGTTTTTCCAAGGCCTCACCGAGGACCCCGCAAAAGGTCTCGTCGTCATCGACGAGCAGGAGCCGCGGGCCGGGAAGGGCTTCCGAGATCATCCCTCGATCATACTCGCTGCGACGCCAGCAAGGGAGCCAGCGCCACGCTGATGCGGGCACGCACCCCGGCGCCGGGCCGATCGCTCACCGTCAGCTCCCCGCCCAGGCGGTTCAGCGTGCTCTGCGCGAGATAGAGCCCGAGTCCCATGCCCTTGCCGGACGGTTTGGTGGTCAGGAAGGGCTCGCCGATGTGGTCTTTGATCTCGGGCGGCAGGCCGGCCCCGTCATCGGCCACCTGAATCGAAAGTGCGTCGGAAGACCAGCGCACCTCCAAGTCGACGTTGCGTGCCGCGGCGTCCGCCGCGTTGTTCAAGACATTCAAGATCGCCTGGTCGAGCGTGCGATCCGCGACGATCTCGGGGGCCGGGAGCGGGCCCTCGAAACGCGATACCAGGGGCACGCCGGGGCGCAGCGCGCGCCACTCCCCGATCAGGTCTTCCACGTAACGGTCCAACCGCACCCGCCGGCCGGCATCGGCCTGCGCCTGACCGGCGCGCGCCGCCATGTTAGCGAGGATGCTCTTGCAGCGATTGATCTGCTCGCGCAGGAGCCCGATGCGGGCCGTGAGCACCGCTTCGCTTCGGTGCTCGCGCTCCATCTCCTTGGCCACGATCGCCATGGTGCCGAGCGGCGTGCCGAGCTCATGGGCCGTCCCGGCCGCCAAGGTGCCGAGCACCACGAGCTGATTGGCCTCGAGTGCCCGTTCGCGGGCCGCCGCCAGCTCGTGCTCATGGACGCGCAGTGCGGCGCCCATCTTGGCGACGAAATAGGCGACAACCCCGGCGCTGAACAAAAAACCCCACCACATTCCCCAGATATGCATGGTGAAGTCATGCCCGATCTCTTCGCCCTGCGGCGGGTGCACCTCGACGTAGAGAGGATGCACATGGGTGAACATCAAGACCGTATAGCAGAGGACGGATTCCGCGGCTACGCACCCGGTCAGGACCGGCCGCAACAACGCCGCGGCCACGATCACCGGGACCAGCAGCAGCGAGGCGAAGGGGTTGGCGGCGCCCCCGGCGAACAACAGCAGGGCCGCCATCCCGAAGACATCGACGGACAGTTGTCCGAGCATCATGCGTTCCGAGACCGGTACGCCCGGCTTGATGAAACGCACGCTCACCAAGGTCAATACCGTGAGCGCGGCGATCACGATGACCACGGGCAGGCCCGCGGGCGGCACGGCGAGGATATAGTTGGACGCGAACACCGCAGCGAGTTGCCCCGAGATGATGACGGCGCGCAGCAAGAACAGGTACTGCAGGCACAGCCCGGTCAGCATGCTCGCCGGTGCAGGACGGATCGGGGTAGTGTTCATCGCACGATGGTATCGCCGAGCAGTGTGGACAGGCCCATGTTACCACCGTCGTAAGGCCAGCCCGGATCAAGATAGGCGGCATCGAGATAGGCGGCATCGAGATACGCGATACGCGGCATCGAGGTACGTGGCGCGCGGAGATCGTGTAGACTTGACGAAAGCGCCACGAGCCCCCGCTCCGGTTCGCAACACGGCGCAGCACAAGCCGGGGTCGGCAGCGGGGGACGGGCAGCCCCCGCTCTACATCGTAGACCACAGCGGCGGCGGTTATATATGTCGCATGACTGTCCCACGGCCCTGTGCACGCAGGTCTGATCACTGCACGCAGGTCTGATTGCGAAGTCCAGACTCGGGAGGAAATCCACGATGGCGTCGGCAGCGCAACCCTCATTGCAAGAACGTATATTCGCCTGGCTCTTCGCCCACCCCGATCTCTTCTTCGGAGTCCTGCGCTGGGTCAAACCCGTGCTCGCCACCAAGGGCCTCTCGATCGTCACCCGGTTCGATCATGTCCAGGAGGTGCTGTCGCGCGACTGGGTCTTCCAGGTCCCTTACCGGCAGAAAATGGAGCGCGTGACGGCCGGGCAGAACTTCTTCCTCGGCATGCAGAACACCCCGGAGTACACGCGCGATGTCTCCAACATGCGCCTGGCGGTGCGCCGTACCGATGTCGATGAGCGCATCGCGCCCTTCGTCACGCGCACGGCCGAGGACATCCTGGCCGCGAGCGGCGGCCACATCGATGTCGTGCAGACCTTGACGCGCGTAGTCCCGACGCGCCTCCTCGGGGATTATTTCGGCACGCCGGGCTGGGACGAGAACGAATTCACGGATGCCGCCACGGCCATGTTCCAGTATCTTTTCTATCCAGATGACCCGGCCGTCGAGCGGCTCGCGCTGGAAGCGGCGGCCAAGACCCGCGCCTATCTCGACGCCCTCATCGCCGAGCGCAAGCGCGATCGGGGGCACCGCGATGATGTGATCGAGCGGTGCCTGGCGATGCAGGACGCGGGGTTGCCGGGCATGGACGATCTCTCGATCCGCAATAACCTCATCGGGCTCATCATCGGCGCGATCCCGACCACCTCGAAAAGCGCGGTCTTGACGCTCGACTATCTATTGAGCCACGCGGAGCTATTGCCCAAGGCCCAGGCGGCGGCGCGTGCGGATGACGACGCGCTCATGGCCAAGTACGTGCTCGAGTGCCTGCGCTTCAACTCCTTCGCGGCCGGGATCGCGCGCGTGTGTGCCGAGGACTACGTGGTCGCCCGCGGTACCCTCTGGGCGACCAGGATCCCCAAGGGCGGCCCGGTCCTGGCGGCGACGCAATCGGCGATGATGGATTGGCGGGCACTGAAATCACCCAAGGAGTTCCTGCTGGACCGGCCCGACCATGTGTACATGCACTTCGGCTACGCGCTGCACACCTGCTTCGGGTACTACATCAACCTCGTGCAGATCCCGCGCATCGTCAAGGCGGTCTTGAAGCGTGAGGGACTGCGCCGCGCCGCCGGCGCGGAAGGGCAGATGCAGAGCGCCGGCCCGTTCCCCGTACACATGCGCCTGGAGTTCAACTCCTGACGGGACGTTCGATCGCGGAATCGTCGGCCTGTTATCGTACCCGCCCATCCCGGAGAAACCCCCCATGGCCGACCCCGGCCCCGCACCGAGCGTCCCGCGCGTCATCACCTTCCCGCCGAGCAGCGACTGCGAGAACGCCCGCTGGGTCCTCGATCATTACGGCATCGCCTACCGGGAGGAGCCTCACGCCCCCCCATTTTTCCTGCCCGTGCTCTGGATCAACCACGGTCGCGCCGTTCCGATGTACATCGACCCCGATGTGCGGCTGTAAGGCCCAGGGCCGCCGAGGCGTTGGTGGTGTTGCGGTGCTATTTCGCCTCCGTATCCGAGCGCCTCGCGGACGGCCGGCCTTATCTCGCCGGCGATCGTCTGACGCTCGCCGACATCGCCTTCGCCGTGGCAATCGCGCCGCTGGTGTTGCCCCAGGGCTACGGCGGCGACCGGGCCAGCAAGGGCCGCTTCCGACACTCGATCAGGCACCTGCCGAGATGCAGTCCATCGTCCGCGAGATGCGTGACACACGCGCCGGGCAGTTCGTGCTGCGCCTCTACCGCGAGGAGCGTTATCGGGCTCGGGCCTAGCCCAACCCATGTACGGTCACGGTTGTCTCGACAACTGTGCATCCCCTCCGGGAGAGACAAGGTTTGAACACGACGGGGTGCAGGAGCCTCCCCAGCGAAACCATGCCTGCCCTTGGGTTCGCTCCGAGCGCCAGTTGGCGAGCGCCTCGAAGCCGCCCCCACGACCACGCCAGTCTCTCGTCGGGCTCGGCCTTTGCCCGCTCGCTCGCCCGCGTGCAGCGGTCTATGCGTTCCTGACTGCGATTGAGCCCTCGCGGCCGCATCGCGACCCCGCAGCCGCCCCGTGCCGCCCATGAGCCACGGCCTTGCGAAAGCGCACTGAACTTCTTACCCTCTACCGCAACCGCCTCCGTGCTCAGTAATCGCGACATTGCGTGAGGAATGCGATGCCCCGCATCTTCGATAACATTGAGCTCGACCTGCTCCCCGCGCTTCGGGCCACCCTCGAGGTTGCTAACCGCTCGGATTTCTGCGTCGGCTACTTCAATCTCCGCGGATGGAAGGCGATTGACGACCTTGTCGAACCATGGACGGGTGGGCCGGACAGGCAATGCCGTCTGCTCGTGGGCATGCAGCGCCTACCGCAGGATGAGCTGCTCGCCGCTGTCAGTCTGACTCAGGGCAATGACCAGCTCGACAACCAGACGGCCTTACGCCTCAAGAAGCAGTTGGCCGAGGAGTTCCGCGACCAGTTGACATTCGGAGTTCCGACCAATGCCGACGAGGCGGGTCTGCGTCGTCTGGCCGCGCAACTGAAGGCAGGGAAGCTCGTCGTCAAACTATTTCTCGGTCATCCGCTTCACGCCAAGCTCTATCTTCTTTTCCGCGCCGATCCCATCAATCCCATCGTCGGCTACCTCGGCAGCAGCAATCTTACGCTCTCGGGCCTCTCCCATCAGGGTGAACTCAACGTAGACATCCTCGACCACGACGCGGCCGGCAAGCTCGCCCAGTGGTTCGACGATCGGTGGAACGATCGCTGGTGTTTGGACATTACGACCGAACTGGTGCAGGTCATCGACGAAAGCTGGGCGCGTGAAGATGCGCTCTTGCCATACTTGATCTACGTCAAAATCGCCTATCACCTGGCGCAGGAAGCTCGCGACGGGCTGTCCGAGTTTCTTATCCCGCCGGAGTTCGGTCAGCGGCTGTTCGATTACCAGGTCGCCGCGGTCAAGATTGCCGCCCACCATCTCAACAAGCGCGGCGGCGTGCTGATCGGTGACGTGGTCGGGTTGGGGAAGACGCTGATGGCGACCGCGGTTGCGAAGATCTTTCAGGACGACCACTTCACGGAGACGCTCATTATCTGCCCGAAGAATCTGGTGAAGATGTGGGAGGACTACGTTTCGGAGTACCGCCTCCTTGCCAAGGTACTTTCCGTGACGAGAGCCGGGCGCGAGCTGCCAGACTTGCGCCGCTATCGCGTCGTGCTTATCGATGAGAGCCACAACCTGCGCAATCGCGAGGGCAAGCGCTACCGGGCCATTCAGGAGTACATCCAGGAGAACGAGAGCAAGTGCATCCTGCTATCGGCTACACCTTACAACAAGACGTACATGGATCTATCGAGCCAGCTCCGCCTGTTCGTGCCCGAAGACAAGGACCTGGGCATTCGCCCCGAGCGGCTGCTGAGAGAGTTGGGTGAGACCGAGTTCATCCGTCGCCATCAATGTTCGGTTCGTTCCCTTGCCGCGTTCGAGAAGTGCGATCACGCCGACGACTGGCGCGAACTGATGCAGCTCTATATGGTCCGCCGGACGCGGAGCTTCATTCAAGACAACTATGCCGCCACCGACCAGGCCACGGGCCGAAGGTTCCTCACGTTCGAGGACGGCACGCGCTCTTACTTCCCGGATCGCACCCCCAAGACGGTGAAGTTTAGGATTGACGAGCAGGACCCGACTGACCAGTACGCCCGCCTGTACGCGCCCGATGTCGTCAGCGCCATCAACGCGCTTAACCTGCCGCGGTACGGATTGGCCAACTACGTCGCGGCCACACCGCACAAGCCGCCCACGCCGGCCGAAGCCAGGCAACTGCAAGACCTGTCTCGCGCTGGCAAACGGCTGATGGGGTTTTGCCGAACGAACCTCTTCAAACGCCTTGAGAGCGGCGGCGAGGCGTTTCAGCAGTCCATCGAGCGCCACATTCTGCGCAACTATATCTTCTTGCATGCGATTGAGCACGGCTTGCCACTGCCCCTCGGCACGCAGGATTCCGGCCTTCTCGACGCGGGGAACTACGATGAGGATGTGGACGACGAGGCGGCCAGCGCCGAGCTGTTCGAGGAGGACAGCGGGGAGGAACAGAAGCCCCCTGGAACGCTGGGGCTCCGCACTTCTGCCGACTTCTCTCGACGGGCTTCCGACGCCTACCAGCGATATGCCACGCAGTTCAAGCGCCGTTTCAAGTGGCTTCGTCCCGACCTCTTCGTCAAGTCCCTTGCCAAGGACTTGGCGGACGACGCCGCCAGCCTTCTGGCCCTCCTTACGCGCTGTGGAGACTGGAATCCGGCCAAGGACGCCAAGCTCGAAGCACTCCATGAGCTGCTCACTGAGGATCATCCAGATGACAAGATCATCGTCTTCACGCAGTTCGCTGACACCGTGCGCTACCTGGAGGCGCAACTTCGCGCCAGGGATGTTGAGCGGCTCGCGGGTGTCACAGGCAAAGCCGAGGATCCGACCAGCTACGCTTGGCGCTTCAGCCCCGAGAGCAACCACAAGCGCGACCAGGTCACGCCGCACCAGGAACTTCGGGTCCTGATCGCGACAGACGTTCTGAGCGAGGGCCAGAACCTCCAGGACGGCGCCATCATCGTGAACTTCGATCTGCCCTGGGCGATCATCCGGCTCGTCCAGCGCGCCGGCCGCGTGGATCGCATCGGCCAGAAGTCCGAAAAGATCCTCTGCTATTCCTTCCTGCCCGCAGAGGGCGTCGAGAATCTGATCCGTCTTCGTGCCCGCGTGCGGCAGCGTCTCCACGAGAATGCCGAGGTGGTCGGCACGGACGAGGCCTTCTTCGAGGACGAACGCGAGCGGCAAAAGCTTCTCGATCTCTACCACGAGAAAGCGGGCATCCTCGACGGCGAAGCTGAGACCGAGGTGGACCTCGCATCCTACGCCTACCAGATCTGGAAAAACGCCATTGACCGTTTCCCCGAGCTGCAGAAGACCATTCCGGCCTTGCCGCCAGTCGTCTACTCCACGCGCCCGCACCGAGCGACCGCCAACAAGCCGTACGGCGTGCTCGTCTATTTGCGAACGGCCCAGGACAACGACGCGCTCGCCTGGGTCGATACGGACGGTAATCCCGTCACCGAATCGCAGTTCGAGATTTTGAAGGCTGCCGAGTGTGCACCCGACACACCGGCGCTCCCCCGGCAGGAAAGCCATCATGAGCTGGTCCGCAAGGCCGTCGAGTTGATCGCTGCCGAGGAGAGATCCGTGGGCGGACAGCTGGGGCGGCCCTCGGGCGCTCGTTTTCGCACGTACGAGCGCTTGAAGCGCTACGCCGACCAGGTGAAAGGCACGCTCTTCGACTCCCCGGAGCTCAGCAAGGCAATCGAGGAGATCTACCGATCCCCGCTCCGCCAGTCGGCCACGGACACGCTCAACCGCCAGCTCCGTGCCGGTATCTCCGACGACACGCTGGCGGAGCTGGTGATGGCGCTGCGCGACGATGACCGGCTCTGCATCATTCATGAAGAGGAACGGCCAAACGAGCCCCAGATCATCTGTTCGCTGGGGCTCGCCCCCACCACCCCGAATGCTGGAGCTGAGGCTCAGGAATGAGCCTGAACTGGGCTCGTGCTCGCCAACTGCTCGCCGACGGCGACCTCCGAAGCCTCTTCATCGATGCGCTTGGCTGGGATCACTACACCACCCCGCTGGACATCACAATCGATGGCTCGATCCTGACGCTCCCAGCGCTGGCACACAAGCGCGGCATGGTGGCATACCAGTGTGCAACGCCTTCCGCCCAGTCCCTGGCAGACTATGCCCAACGCCGCAAGATCGAGCACCAGGTCGGCAAGGCCGCGCACGAGCACCTGATCGTCTTCACCGATGCTGCGAACCAGACGCAGATTTGGCAATGGGTGAAGCGCGAGCCAGGCAAGCCCGCAGCGTGCCGCGAGCGTACCTTTCATCGCTCCCAGCCCGGCGACGCACTGGTGCAGAAGCTCGAGGCGATCGCCTTCACGCTGGAAGAGGAGGAACGCCTTTCACTGACCGACGTGACCCGCCGCACCCGCGCCGGGTTCGACGTCGAGCGCGTCACCAAACGCTTTTACGACCGGTTCCAGAAAGAGCACACTGCCTTCCTCAGATTCATCACCGGCATCACCGATCGCGCCGATCATGAGTGGTATGCCTCAGTGATGATGAACCGCCTGATGTTCGTCTACTTCATCCAGCGCAAGGGCTTCCTCGACAACGACCGTGACTACCTCCGCAACCGGCTTAATCGGATGCGTAACGCGCACGGTGAGGACAAGTTCTATTCCTTTTATCGCTACTTCCTACTGCGCCTGTTCCATGAAGGGCTGGGCGGCAGGCAACGCAGTCCCGAACTCGAAAAGCTCATCGGCCGCATCCCTTACCTCGACGGCGGCATCTTCGATGTCCACGAGCTCGAACGGCCCGATCGCTACGGCAAGAGCATTCAGATCCCGGATGATGCCTTCGAGCATATCTTCGACTACTTCGACCAGTACCAGTGGCACCTCGACGAGCGGCCGCTGCGCGCCGACAACGAGATCAACCCGGATGTGCTGGGCTACATCTTCGAGAAGTACATCAACCAGAAGCAGATGGGGGCTTACTACACCAAGGAGGACATCACCGAGTACATCAGCAAGAACACCGTGGTCCCGTTCCTCTTCGACGCCGCCCGCAGCAAGTGCAAGGTGGCGTTCGAAAACCCCAAGGGCCCGACCGTCTGGGATATATTGAAGGACGACCCCGACCGGTACATATACGAGCCTGTCCGTCACGGCGTGACCTGGAACTACATCCCGCGCGATCCCAACCAGGGTGAGCCCCTTGCCCATCCTCTGGAACTCCCGCTCGACATCGCAGCCGGGCTCAACCCCCCCAGCTTGCAGCAGCCTGTGGGCGACGGCCCCGTCCAGACACTGGAACTGCGCAAGGGCTGGAACAAAACCGCACCCGCTGAATACGGCCTTCCTACTGAGACCTGGCGCGAGGTCGTGGCGCGGCGCAGGCGCTACGAGGAGATCAAGGCCAAGCTTGGGGCCGGCGAAGTCCGCGACGTCAACGACCTGATCACCCTCAACCTCGACATCCGCCAGTTCGCGCAGGACGTGATCGAAAACTGCGAAGGCCCGGAATTGCTCCGCGCCTTCTGGCACGCTATTGAGAAGGTCACGATCCTCGACCCGACCTGTGGCTCGGGCGCGTTCCTTTTCGCCGCGCTCAATATCCTGGAGCCTCTCTACGAAGCCTGTCTCGACCGCATGCAGGCGTTCGTCGAGGACCTCGAACGCTCCGGTGAGAAGCACCGCCCCGAGAAGTTCTCCGACTTCCGCAAGGTGCTGGCGCACGTGGCCGCCCATCCCAACCGCCGCTATTTCATCTTGAAAAGTATCATCCTCAACAACCTCTTCGGCGTGGACATCATGGAAGAGGCGGTCGAGATCTGTAAGCTCCGCCTCTTCCTCAAGCTCGCCGCACAGGTCGAACCAGACACGGCACGCGGTAATCTCGGCATCGAGCCGCTGCCGGACATTGATTTCAACATCCGCGCCGGTAACACGCTTGTGGGCTACGCTACCTATGACGAGGTTCTGAAGCAAGCGGAAGGCGACTGGGTTCGCGAACAGGCGATAGAGAGCATCAAGATCACGGCCGCGGACCTGCAGCAGCCCTTCGACGCCTTTCGCGCGCGGCAGGTTGAGGGCGACGGCTCGGTGCCCACCGAGGACAAGCAGAAGCTTCGCAGGCGTTTGAACGCGCTCGGTGATGAGCTCGACTGCTACCTCGCGACCGAATACGGCGTGGAACCGTCGAAGAAAGATGCCTATGCCAAGTGGCTCAAGTCACATCAGCCGTTCCACTGGTTCGTGGAGTTCTACGGAATCATGAGCGGCGGTGGGTTCGACGTGATTATCGGGAATCCGCCATACGTGGAGTATGCAAAGGTCAAGGCTGACTACCGAGTCGTTGAATCAACCTACTCCTGTTTGCAGTGTGGGAATCTCTATGCGCTTGTGCTTGAGCGCTGCTGCCGGATGATCAACGGGAACGCCCGCGTCGGGATGATCGTTCAACTATCCGCCATCTGTACCGATCGGATGCAACCCCTACAAGTAGTGTATCGCCGCTCTTTTACCAGCATTTGGGCAGCCTGCTACGACGATCGTCCCGCCAAGCTGTTCGATGGGCTGGAGCACATTCGAGCAACGATAATCCTGAGCCATCATGGTGCAGGGACGGCAATGCATATCTGTACCACAAATCTTCTGCGGTGGTATAGCGAATATCGGGATGGTGTATTTCAACTGCTTCGCTTTGGACCCGTCTCGGACGTTTGCATTTCTGGGAGCTTCCCGAAGCTTGGAGATCCCGCGTTGGGAAGCACTATCCGAAGGGCGCGTGCAATGCCGAGCACGATGGAGTCGGTTCATCGGCTCGGTTCGCCGGACGCGGTTTACTATTACCGAAGCCCCCTATACTGGATTCGCTCGATGAACTTCCTTCCGCATTTCGACTCCGGTGCTGCATCGAGGTCAGTGCATCACTTCAAGGACTTCGGGCTTCGGGACAAGCGCCTCGCTCCCATTGTCGGATGCGTCATCAACAGCACAACTTTCTACACGTGGTTTATGGCCTACGGTAACGGCCGCAATGTCGCCATACGTGACGTCACCACGTTTCCGGGACCAAACAGTCTCTTCACCGACGAAAGCGCGACCGAGTTTCGTTGTTCTCCAGGCTGATGGCCGATTACAAGACGCACTCGCTTGTTCGGAAGCGTAACGATGGTGTCGAGTTCCAGGAGTTCTACCCCTCAAAATCCAAGCCCATCATCGACGAAATCGACCAAGTGCTCGCCCGCCACTACGGCTTCACCGAAGAGGAGCTGGACTTCATCATCAACTACGACATCAAGTACCGCATGGGCCGCAACGCGGAGGGTGGGGACGAATGAAAACGAGCAGGAGATCCGTACCGCGGGCGCGGAGATCATCGAAGAGTATCCAGAGGACAAGTATTCGCCCAGCGTCTTGTTACTGGGCTTTACATCCGCCGGGCGCCCTTTGCATATTCAGGTATCGGCAGCGACTCGGACCTGACAAGAATCATTGCACTGTACGAGCCGGACCCGATCGCGTGGGTCGAGCTTCGAAAACGGAGGTAACCATGTCAACGTTCCAATGCGACGTCTGCGGCGGGGAAACCGCCAGGAACGAGTTTGTGAGCGAAGTGCTGGAAGTGGATGGCCGGCGCGTGTTGGTAGAGCATATCCCAGCGCAGGTCTGCACGCGCTGCAGTGAGCCGGCATTCTCGCGGGAGTCCACCGAGCGCATCCGTCTGATCGTCCGTGGCGCGGGCCGCCCCGCCAGGACCATCCATTGGACGTGTTCGAGCTTGCGTAGGACCATTCTCCGCATATTCGGCATTACGGCTTCGAGGGGGAGAAGCTCGACTGCATCATCAACTACGACATCAAGTACCGCATGGGCCGCGACGCGGAGGGCGAGCGGGTGAAATGAGAGTCGTCACCGATTGTTTCGGGCACCGGGCGCGACTGACCGATGAGAGATTGGCGCACATCTTGGAGCATCCCGAACTGAAGGAGATGCAGGCGGAAATTGAGCAGGTGCTGCGGCAGCCGCGACTGGTGCGACGCTCGCGCACGGATGCTCCCGTGCGGCTCTTCTACGCTTATTATGCGCAGACGCTGGTCGGTGGCAAGTGGCTGTGCGTTGTGGTGAAATATAGCGAGAATGATGCATTTGTCGTCACGGCCTACTTGACGGACAAACCGAAAGCCGGAGAAAACCTATGGCCCAAAAAGTAAAAGTGTGGTTCGACGCGGAAGCGGATTACCTGGAGGTGCAGTTTCGCGAGAGTCCCGGGTATATGAAAGAAACTGCCAATGCTGCGGTCATGGAGCGGGTAGACGAACAGGGGCAGGTCGTCGGGTTTAGCGTGATGGGCGTCAGCCGGTTCACCAGAGACAAGCCATTGGAAGCGGAGTTGGTATCTACGTGAGCACGTAGCCTACACACCGCGACTGGTCACGGCGCATCCCCACGAGGAATGAGAGCGAGCCATGATTAAAGAACATGACCGAGTGGTGCTGACAACGCCAGCGTCCACAGAAAGTTTGGAAGCTGGCGACGTGGGCACGGTGGTACACGTGTACCGGGACGGACTCGCCTTTGAGGTGGAGTTCACGACCTTGCGGGCAAGACCGCCGCTGTCGTGACGCTGGAAGCCTCGCAGGTCCGACCCGTGGGCAGTCGAGAGATTACGCACGTCCGCGAACTGGCCGCCGTTTAACCTGCGCTGGCCGAAAATGTGGAAGCCCGCGCCGAGCGGGCCGTAACCGCGTTTGTCGACTGTAGCTAGTAGGCAGTCATGTTAAATCGAAGTGATTCGTCACCCCGGCAGGGATTGCCGGGGTCCAGGATGCAGCACAGCACCGACATCCATGTGCTCTGGATTCCGGCAATCCATGCCGGAATGACGTGCCTGTTTGAATCTCCTTGACTGACTAATAGGGTGAACCATGAGATTAAACGTTGACCGCGAAGCCGACGCCCTCTATCTGCGTCTGGACGATTCCAAGATCATCGAGTCGGAGGAGGTCTCCCCCGGTGTGGTGCTGGATTACAACGCCGACCATCAGATGGTTGGCATCGAGCTCCTTCAACTTTCCAAGCGTGCGCCCAACCTGGATGCAGGGAAGCTCCTTTTCGAGACCACGCCCGCCCTGGTTCGCCGATAGGGCGGGCGGCCGGGGAAATCGCGACAGATCAGAACGGAAACACCGGACCTCCTGTTGAGCGACGACACTAGTCTGTCGGTGAGGCAGCAAAATCAGCGCCTTGGTCGCGACACGGATGGCTAGCACGCATGACTGCGACCAAGCTTGCCTTGCTCGAGCCCACGGACGCGCACTGGCCGACACAACTGGGTGAGAGGCTCGGAGCGTCCGCTCCGCGGGTGTTGCAGGCCATCGGGCCGGTGACGCTCCTCGCCGCCCGTAGGACCGCCCTCTTCTGCTCTGCCCGCACACCCGGCGACGCCATCCTCCGCACCCACGATACCGCCCGGCGATTGCGCGATGAGGGCGTCACGGTCATCAGCGGCTTTCACTCGCCCATTGAGAAGGACTGCCTGCGCATCCTCCTGCGTGGCACGCAGCCGATCATCGTCTGCCCTGCCCGCGCCATCGAGGGAATGCGCATCCCGCCCGAATGCCGCGCCGCCTTCGAGGCGGATCGGCTGCTCTTCCTCTCCCCCTTCACCGAGCGACCCAGACGCGTCACCCAGGGATCGGCAATGCGCCGCAACGAGGTCGTCGCGGCCCTGGCCGACGAAGGGTTCCTCGCCCACATCACACCCGGCGGCCGGACGGAGCGGATGGCCGAGATGCTCGGACGCTGGGGAGTCCGGGCGATCCCAAACGGGTGAGGGTCACGCGGCAGCGTCTCGTGCCGAGACCACTCAGATTGTACAGATGGCCGAGAGCTCGACACGATCCAGATCGCCGCCCTCCCCGCTCTCCAAGATCCGCCCGTTCGTCGAGGCCCGCGAAGTTGCCCTTCGGCCTGAGTCGCGCCTATTACCGCGCTGGCCCGGCGCCGGGAGGTCGTCGTGCTGCCGCTCTTTTTGTTCGCGGCCGGGCAGTCAAGAACGACCTCCCCTTGGCCCGCGCCGAGGGCCGGCGGGCGTTCCCACGACGCGCTTCGGCGCCGCGCGGGCCCTCGGGGTGGACCCGGGCCTGGTCGGTCTGGCCTACGCGCGTGCCCGGCCGGTTTTAGATGAGGCGCCGCGAAAGACGGCGCGGTCGTGCTGGGGCGCGGATCGAGCGATCCGGATGCGAACGGTGATTTCGGCAAGATGGTGCGGCTTCTCGGCGAGGGCCGCGACCTCGCCTGGGCCGTGCCGGGCTTCATCGGCATCACCAGACCGTCCTTCGAGGAGGCGATCGAGTTCTTGGCCCGTGCCCGCCTGCCTGCATCGTGGTCGTCCCGTATTTTCTATTCGCCGGGCGGCTCATCGACGTCAGCGCCTGCGTCGATGCGATTCGGCATGTGTTCCCCCCTGCGGGTTGCGAACGAGAGGCCGGGAACAAAGCCGAGAAACGGCACGGCCGGCAACCGGGTTTCCCCGATGCCGGCCGCCAGCACCAACGCGGGAGCGACGGTCAGCCGCCGAGCCGCTCGAGGAACTTGTCGCGCAACAGGTTGCCCTTGAGCATGGAGACGAACTGGTCCTCGGTGTAGCTGTCTTGGAGCTTGAAGGCCGAGTCGTACTGACCCTTCTTGGTGAGCTTGTCGAAGAAGCCGTACGCGGAGACGACCTCCTTCACGTCGTCCTTCGTGAGCACGCCCCTCTCGGCGTAGCGCGCGAAGACCTGGTGAATCTTGTCGGTGTTGACGTTGCCTTGCATGTCGTAGAACCCGTCCCCCTTCGAGGTGACCTTGGCCAGATCGCTGCCGAAGAAGACCTTGGCGAAGGCGGCCTTGTACTTGGACGCGAGCGATGAGCTCCCGAGCACCTCGAAGCCCTGGGCGAGTTCCTTCACGGTGAGCTTGCCGTCGATGTTGAAATCGAACGCGGCGAAGTGGTTCTGCTTGTCCGACGGATAGCGGAACACCTTCGCGGCGGAGTTCCGGTACGCATCGCTGATCGGAGCGGTCATGGAGAGGTTCTCGACAAGAAGGCAAATGTAGTTGCGAGGTCCAATCTCGGGGATCCAAGCCTTTGGATCCACTCGCGTGAGTGGGGCCACTCCTCGTTGACTTGAAGGGGCCCCCGAATAGGGTGCGCCGCCTCTTTCAACGGGAGAGCACTGTGATGAACCGGCTCATCTAAGCCTAGGAATTTCAATGCGAGTTGTCAACGGGGAATGTATCGTCGCACGGGCCGGGCGGTGATTGGGGTCTGGAAGTGGTCCGTGGCGGGGCAGGTGCGCTCGGTTGAGGCGATCCCGGTGGGCTGGCGGGGGCTCTGGGCTTGGTAGCCGGTGCCTGAACGCGAAATGCGCTTGCGGACCACGCCCGATTATTTCGTGCCCGAGACGCTGGTGCGCGAGCGCGTGCTATGGAATTCCTCGCCTCAGTGGCCGCCGAGCTGGGCGGTTCCGCGGCGCTCCTCGAGGATATCCGCGCAGCCAACACCGCTCGCCATGTCCTGGATCTCTGCCGCGAGGCGGGGCTCATCGGGATCACGACGCTCGTGTGCCACAAGGTCGCAGAGCACTGTACCCCCCATGCGGGCGGGGGATTGGAGGTATGGGCAATTTCGGAGGCGGTCTGCTCGGGCGTTACCCGGAAGCGGTTTCATGAACGACATGCGGGTGGTATTCTATCCACCATGGTGTCCGGGCTCGAAACAGGATTCATCCTGGATCGTCAGTGGTTCCGGTTGCAAGGTGAGATGAAGTCGCACGAAACGTCCCGCCCTCTTGGCCCTTGCTCGGATCCTGGCAGACACGGAAGCGTGTTATGCCATTATCGGAGGGGTGGCACTCCAGACTCACCAGGCAGAGCCGCGCGGTCGGCCCCGAGCGCGGCGATTGTTTCGCGATGGTGGGGTGGTCTCGCGCAAAGAGCGGAGTGGGCTCCTGGCCGGCCTTGTGCCGCTGCAGGAGCTCGCCGGGTAAGCACAGCCCCGAGACGCGAAGCCGCCCGCGCGGCGAGGCGGGAGACCTGTCGAGTAGACAGGGGTACCATCGCGGCGTGTCCGCGATGCTTCTAAACTTACAGGAGGCAGGCCCGTGAGCAGCTCGTTCAAATGCCAACGGATCGCCGTCGTACCGCTTCGGGATCGCCCGTCCGGTCTGATATACCTGATTGAGAACCGCTCGCCAGGCCACCCACCGACGAGGCCATGACCATGGAATCCATCAAGCCAGTATTGCATGTGTACCAGAGCGGCTCCACACATTGGGTCGGCGACGGTTTTCCCGTGCGCAATCTTTTCCCCAGCAACGACCTGGACCAACAGCTCAGTCCCTTTCTCTTGCTGGACCATGCAGGTCCTACCCATTTCCCACCGACAAATCAGCCGCGTGGCGTGGGCGAACATCCCCACCGAGGTTTTGAAACGGTAACCATCGTCTATCAAGGCGTACTGGAACACCGGGATTCCGCGGGAAATCACGGCACGATCGGCCCCGGCGATGTGCAATGGATGACGGCGGCCTCGGGGGTCGTGCACGAGGAGAAACACGAAAGGGAATTGGGTGCGGCTCTTTTAGAACGACGCGCGGACGGGTCAGGCGGCCTTTCGAAAGTCGTGGCTCGCCATCCGGGAAAGGTGGTTGCGCGTCTGCTCTTGGGCCTTGTGAAACGCCCAGTAGGTCT
>JALZID010000229.1 GCA_030860485.1 Pseudomonadota bacterium
ACCAGGAGCCAGCCACACAGGGCCAAGGCCGCCGTGGTCGCGAAGCTCCCGCCGACCACGTAGAGCGTGAGCCACAGCTCCTGCGCGTGCCAGCTCGTGAGCACCAGGAGGGTGGCGATGGCCGCGACGTAGATGAGGTGGGCGGGGGGATGACCGCTACCGAGGTCGCGCCGCAAGACGCGCGCGGGCGGGGTGTGCCGGAGTTGCGCGATCGGCGGCAGGGCGAAACCGATGAGCGCGGTGAGTCCCGTGACCGTGCCGATGGCGAGCGGTATCCAGGACGGGGCCGGCAGATCCCCCTCGACGAGGCCGGTCAGGAGGCGGGCGAGCACGAACTGGGCACCAGCGCCCACGAGGCAGCCGAGCGCGCTGGTCAAGAGCCCGAGCCACAAGAGGCACAGGGTATAAACCCGCAGGATAAAGCCCTGGGTCGCGCCGAGGGTGCGCAGGATCGCGCAGTGGTCCAGGTGCCGGGTCGCGAAGCGGCGCGCGGCCATGGCGATCGCGATGCCGGCGAGGAACAGGCTCGCGAGCGCCGTGAGCCTCAGATACTGCTCGCCGCGCTCGAGCGTCACGCGCAGCGCCGGCCGGGCCTCGCGCACGCTCACCAGCTTGACCGCCTCGTTGGCCCGTGCTTCGACGAAGCTGCGGTAGCCGGCGATGGCGTTTGACTCGCCGGCCACGAGCAGCCGATAACTCACCCGGCTCCCCGGCGCGATGAGCCCGGTGGCCGGGACATCCGCGCCGTTCATGAGCAGCCTCGGGGCGATATGGAAGCTCTCTCCACCCCGGTCCGGCTCGTAAAGGAGCACCGGGCCGACGGCCAAGGTCGCGTCTCCCAGGGTGATCCCCTGCCCGGGGGCGAGCTTCAAGACCTGGACGAGCTGTGCATCCGGCCAGGCCGTGCCCGGCTCGGGCACGTCATCGGTCGGCACGGGGGCGGCGAAGGGGTCTCTGCCCACGGCCAGCCGGCCGCGCAGGGGATAGGACCGGTCCACCGCCTTGACCTCGACGAGCTGCATGTCCTCTCCGACCACCAGCATGCTGCGAAACGATAGCGTCTGTGCCGGCTCGAGCCCCAGGCGCCGGGCCTCCTCGAGGTAAGGCTCGGGGATGGGAAACGACGAATCGAGGGCTAGATCGGCCGCGAGCAAGGTGTTGGCGCGCAGCACCATGGCCTGGCGCACCCGATCGGTGAAGAGCGTCACGGCGGTCACGGCCGCGACCGCGACGACGAGCGCCGCCGCGATGAGCCGGAGCTCACCCGAGCGCCATTCGCGCCTCAAGGTCTTGAACGAGTGCTGGAGGGCTGGCATGGCTGGGAGTCTGTGAATGGATGGCCGCGTCGAACCGCCATCGATCCCGACCGGTATTGTCCGGCCGGGGGCCGTCCGTATAGTGCCCGACCACTCGAGATTGGACAATGGGCGAACCAGGCAGGGGTGAGTCACAGCGGGGGTCGAGCCGGAAGCTTATGGGCCTACTTCCGCACGAGATCCGGCAGCATCGCCACGCCTCCTCCCTATGCGTTCGCATCGGAGAAGGCCTATCCTGTCGTCTCTTCGAAAGCCAGGGAGGGCAAGAGCGCAGCATTGCCCGCCAACACCGCCTGACCATCGCATCGACTCGGACTGCCCACCACGCAGCGCTTCGTTGGCAGCCGGTTATGCGGCTCATTAGCCGTCTGAGTACATACAGCACACATCGTGCTATGCTTCACGGATGAAGCATTATGGGTGGAATCCCGAGAAAAACGAGTGGCTGAAACATGAGCGCGGCATTTCGTTCGAGGATGTGGTGTTCCACATTGAAGCGGGCGACGAGGTGGATCTCTTCGAGCATCCGAACCAGGAGACCTATCCCCGGCAGAAAATTTCTGTGGTTGTGATCGAAGGTTACGCGTACTTAGTGCCGTTCGTTGAATCTGAGAACGAGATCTTTCTGAAGACGATCATTCCGAGCCGCAAGGCGTCCAAACAGTACGTTGGTGAATCCGATGAGCAAACTTGATCCAGAAGAGAAAGAGATTCTCGAGGCATTCGAGAGGGGTAAGCTGAAACCAGTGAAGAATCGGTCTCGTGAGTTGGCGCATCATCGCAAAGTTGCCGAGGCGACCTTCACGAAGAACAGCCGCATCAACATCCGTATATCCTCGAAGGATTTACGGGCGCTTCAGAAGCGCGCCTTGGCTGAAGGCATGCCGTATCAAACACTTGTTTCGAGCGTCCTGCACAAGTTTGTCGAGGGACAAATTGTTGAACCGCCGGCTAACAAACGCTTGCAGCGGACGCGCTAACGCGCGCCGCTGAATCGTGGCGTTATACGTCGTTCGCGGCTGGCCGGTTACGGCGCACGCCTAAACCGCGCCACCCCCTAAAACGGGATGTCGTCATCGATATCGCCGGCGGAACCAGGCAGGGGTGCCGCTCGGGCAAACGGCGCTCTCACTCGCACCCGTGGAGTTTGGTACATCCCTGTACTGGCCGGCGACCTCCTGTCGTTGCATCCTTCGCGCGCCAGGCAGGCCCATCCCTGGGCCTGGCTTTCCGACGTTTCGCGTTCCTCGACCGGCTAGCTAGCGGCCTCGGTCCCGCCTCTGCGCCGACATCGCCATCGGTATCACGGCGTGCTCGCCCCTCATGCTCCCCTCCGTGCCGCGGTGACCGCCTGCGCAGGACCCCCGATGGCCGTCCATGACGCGCCTCTCCCAGCGACGGGATCCGAAACATTGAACTCATCGCGAGAGGGAAATTGACGATCGCGCCCGTTTACGGAAACACTATGGCCGAGGTCACTGGAGAAAGATTGAAAGGATTGGCTACCGTGTGCTTAACCGATGGTACCGTGCATACCGCAGAGCTTCACTGGTACGAAGCCCACGGCATCGGACGGAAAGAAGTCAAGATCAAATTCCCCTTGCTGGTTTAGCCATGAAAAGGAAGACAACAAAAGCATCTCACTTCGCAGTTTGCATCAATAATGCGGCGTGTAAAGCGTCGCTGGAGGTAGGGAAACTCTACCGAGTGATTCCGGATGAGCAGGCAGCCTCACACGGGTACGTTCGTGTCGTTGACGAGAGTGGGGAAGATTATGGGTACGCCGTCCACCGATTTTTCCGACTCGAAGTCCCCCAAGCGTTGGCTGATGCGCTCCAGATAGTCGGGTAGAGGGCGACGGGATGCGCTGAGGTACGATGCGCATCTGCCGAGCGATGTCCCGCGACTGATGCGCCTCCTTACGTCGGCACATCCTACGATTGTTTACAGGGAGATAACTGAACGGTCTTACATTTCATTCAAGCCCGCGGGCGCGCGGAGGATGCAACGCCTGGCGTGGACAGGTAAGGGTGGTCTACTCGCTCCCCAAACCAGGGCCGCTCGGGCATACGGCGCTCTCCCTCGCACCCGTGGAGCCCTCGACCGGCAGGCGGCCTTGGTCCCGCCCCCCCCCGCGCCGACATCGCCATCGGTATCGTGGCGTGCTCGCGCCTCATGCTCCCGTCCGTGCCGTGGTGACCGCCTGCGCAGGGCTCCCGATGGCTGTCAAGGGGTTCGTGCCAACGGCCAGCCGGCCGCGCAGGGGTTAGTCCCCCTCCACCGCCTTGACCTCGACGAGCTGCATGCGCTCTCCGGCGGTCCGCATCGGGGCCACGGACCGGAAGGGGAGGAGGACTTCGGTACGCGAAGGCGATACGTTCGCCGTGAGTGGACCTCTACCCGAGTATGAGTTTGACCAGCGGGTGAGCTGGTAGGCGCCGCTCCACTCCAAACTATCCTGCCAGCCAAGCTCACTTGACCGGCACAAGGTGGGCTCGCGTCCTGGCGCCCGGGTGCTCGCCTTTGCGTCACCCTAGCGAGAGCCGCGACAGCCAGCCCCAACCCGGCCGGGGATAAGCCCAAACGCCCTTCCCGCCGCCACGCAAGCCACCCAATCACCGATCCGGCCGGTCCGGTGTAACAGACCAGTTGCAAAACCAGGTTGAACGTCCTATCCTTTCGCTAGCCGTTGATCAGGATACTAAGGAAGGCGATTTGCACAATAAAATGATTCGACGTCTTTATTGTGCAAATCGTCTTTGTTTTCTTGGGTGAAAGTGCAGGCGGGTCAGTCTATTTCGGGGGTACTGCCGTGCGAATAAAACCGGGGCAAATATGGGGTTTAGTCAAAGAATCTATTTCGCGTTGGAGTGAGGATCGGGCACCCAGCATGGGAGCGGCCCTTTCCTATTACACCGTGTTTTCGCTCGCACCGCTCCTGGTCATCGTGATTGGGATCGCTGGCCTCGTCTTTGGCGAGGAAGCAGCACGGGGAGCTATTGTAGAGCAACTGCAGAGTTTAATTGGCGACGAAGGCGGCAGGGCAATTAATGAGCTGATTGAGAACGCCGGCAAAACGGGAACCGGCATTGTTGCGACGATAGTTGGGCTAGTTACTTTACTCGTCGGTGCATCGGGTGTTTTCGTGGAGCTACAAGATGATCTGGATCGGATTTGGAAAGCGCCACCTAGAGTGGGAGCTGGAATAATAAATTTCATCCGAGCCCGATTGCTCACATTCGGTATGGTCCTCGCATTCGCCTTCCTGCTCTTGGTCGCCCTTGTTTTGCATGCGGCGCTTGCTGCACTCGGAAAGTACTGGGGAGGCATATTCGAGGGGACGGAATGGTTGCTTCACCTCATCAACTTCCTCATATCTTTTGGGGTTGTTACAGTTCTATTTGCGATGATCTATAAGATCCTTCCCAATCTGAAAATCCAATGGGATGACGTATGGATCGGCGCGATTGCAACAGCATTCCTGTTCACCTTAGGAAAATTCTTGATTGGTCTGTACCTCGGCAAAAGCGCTGTTGCCTCCTCTTACGGAGCCGCCGGGGCAGTAGTCATTCTCCTTATCTGGATGTACTACTCAGCTCAGATTTTCCTGCTAGGTGCAGAATTTACCTACCTTTCTGCGCATCACTATGGGTCGCGCATTAGCAAAGATGAAGTCCCTGCGTCTCGCCTGCCCCAGGAGCAGCTGGCAGGAGAGGAAATTCAGGGGGAGCGTGAAGCGCCAGTTAAACGACCTACGGGAGGGAACGTGACAGCTGAGGGGAAAAGCGGAAAAGGAGCCAGGCTTGGCCAAGCTCGATTACCGCTCGATTAACGGCACCGATGCCTAACGAAAGGGAGGCAAGGAGGGCCGAGCTCGGGGTTCACGGTGATCGTGACCATGCCGCTCGCCGATAACAGGTCCGATACTGATCTCCACTGGTATTGCTTCAGGCTGGGGGCCGTTCGTATAGTGCCCACCACTGGAATTTGGACAATGGGGGATCCATGGGACACCGCCTCTCGAAGATCTACACCCGCACCGGCGATCGGGGCGAGACCGGCCTCGGCGACGGGTCGCGGATCGTCAAGAACAGCCTCCGGGTCGAGGCCATGGGCGAGGTCGATGAAGTCAACAGCTTCGTCGGCCTGCTACTGACCCGCGACGTCCCCGAGCGGCTGCGGACGGCGCTTTGCGCGATCCAGCACGATCTCTTCGACCTTGGCGGCGAGCTCAGCATCCCCGGCGCCCGCGTGATCCAGGAGGCGCACGTGCACGGCCTCGAAGCGGTGCTCGATGGCATCAACGCCGGGCTCCCACCGCTAAGGGAGTTCATCCTCCCCGGCGGGAACGAGCCGGCGGCCCTGTGCCACATCGCGCGCACGGTGTGTCGCCGCGCCGAACGCCGGGTCGTGGCGCTGGCCGCGGCCGAGACCGTCAACCCGGCGCTCGTGGTTTACCTGAACCGGCTCTCGGACCTCTTGTTCGTGATGGCGCGGGCCTTGGCGCGCGAGCACGGTGGCTCCGAGGTGTACTGGAACAGGGGGCGCAAGGGACCGTAAGTCTCGACACCTACTTCTTGCGCAACTCCATCATCTCGCCGTCGCGGCGCATTTCGATGCGGCTCAGGAAGGAGTTTCCGAGGAGTAATTGTTTGGGGAAGTCTCCGTCGATGATAGAGGCCGGGACCGCGGCGAGCACGATGTCGCCGACCCGAACCTCCCGGAGCGTGATTTGGTAGGAGCGCGTGATGCCCGATGCCGTGTGGACGGCCGCCTCGATGCCGGTGTGCGCGTAGTCGATCCCGAGGCGACGCGCCTCGTTCTTGTTCATGGCCACCTGGGTGGCCCCGGTGTCGATCAGGAACTGCACCGGCACCCCGTTGATGCTGCCCGGCGCGGCATACATTCCGGTGGGATCGGGCCAGATGCGTATGGTCGCCTGGGCCCTGGCGGTCTTGAACCGGGAGGCGATGTGCTGCCCGAGACGGTAGATCTGTCGCCGGCCGTCGATCTCGATGACGGCCTCGTTGCTGTCGGCGGACACGAGGAGGAGAATACCCTCGGGGCTGCCGGTGCCCGCGGTCAGCAGCCGCTCTCGTCCGTCGATCTCGACCAGGGCCTTGTCCCTGAAGAGCGCGATCACCGAGAGCTCTCGAGCCGCGGCCACACCGGCATGAGCGGCGAGCGTCCCATAGAGGACGATCCGTTTGAGGTCCATAGGGGGTCTCCCACGGCGGCCGCGCGTCGGCCTCCGGTCCTGTGTTTCCCGGCGCGGGCTATCGGCGCGGGTGATCGTTTGTTGACGCCCCTACGATCCCGGTCCGCAGGTGAAGCGGATGATGCGGCGGCGGTCGCGTTTGCTTGGCCGTCCGAGCGCTTGGGGGTGCAGGGCCGCTGCCGCCTTGAGGTCCACCGCCAGGGCGGCGCGGCGCGCGGCGCTTTCCGGGGCTTCCGTGTACAGGGCCGCGGCCTCCTCGGGCGGTCCGCGCCTCGTGATGGCCCGTTCCACCGTCACCCGGTACTCGAAGGGGCCGCGTTGGATCGCCACATCGTCGCCGGGCCGGATGTGGATCGCGGGCTTGGGCTTGTGGCCGTTGACCTCGACCTTGCCGCCCTTGATGGCGGCGTTCGCCAGCGCTCGGGTCTTGAAGAAGCGCGCGGCCCACAGCCACTTGTCCAGGCGTATCGGGTTCGTGTCGGTCGCTTGGTGCATGTCTCTTTCGAGTCGGGGTCGTTGTCTGCTACATTTCCCATAGCAAGCAAGCCATAGTAATCGACCAGGCATCCGAGTCGAACGCTATCGGGTTATGAGGGGAGGGGAATATGGCGGATCCAATCGTTCACAACGAGGGCGAGCCGGAGGGTGCCCCGGAAGGCCGTGCCGGTGGGCGCGGTTTCCTGGCGCTCAACATCGCGGTGCTCACGGTCTCCGACAGCCGCACCGAAGAGACCGATAAGTCCGGTCGCTTGCTCGCCGAGCGGCTGGAGGCGGCGGGTCACAGGCTCTATGAGAAGGCGATCGTCCCCGACGATGTCTACCGGGTGCGGGCCGTGGTCGCGCGTTGGTGCGCCGAGGAAGCGGTCCATGTGGTCATCACGACGGGGGGCACCGGGGTCACCGGCCGCGACGGCACGCCGGAGGCCGTGCGCCCGCTCTTCGACAAGGAGCTCGAGGGATTCGGTGAGATCTTCCGGGTGATCTCCTACGAGGACATCGGCGGCTCGACCATTCAGTCGCGGGCCATCGCAGGCGTCTCGAACGGTACCTATATCTTCTGCGTGCCGGGGGCCGCCGGGGCCTGTGCGACCGCCTGGGACGCCTTGATCCAGCACCAACTCGACCTCCGGACGCGGCCCTGCAACCTGGTGGAGCTCATGCCCCGCCTGCGCGAGCATTAATTACTGGGGCGAACATGATCAGTGCGCGAGCCTGGGACTATGTCGAGGGGGTCTGGGATCGATCTATCCTCCCCGCGCTCGTCGAGTACATCCGCATTCCCAACAAGTCCCCGGCCTTCGATCCCGAATGGCAGGCGCACGGGTACATGGATGAGGTGGTGGCGCGCTTTGTGGCCTTTGCCGAGACACAACCCATCCCGGGTCTCGGTATCGAGGTGGTGCGGCTCGCGGGCCGCACGCCGCTCATTTTCATAGATATACCTGGCATAGACATACCGGGCATCGGACTCCCGGGTTTGGATAGCGGGGCTGCTGCGCCGGTGCTGCTCTACGGCCACCTCGACAAACAGCCGGAGATGAGCGGGTGGCGCCCCGATCTCGGTCCGTGGCTCCCGGTCATGGAGGGCGATCGGCTCTATGGCCGGGGCGGGGCGGACGACGGTTACGCGATGTTCGCGGCCTTGAGCGCCATCGCGGCGCTCCATCACGATGGCGTGCCGCACGCCCGCTGTGTGGTCATCATCGAGGCCTGCGAGGAGAGCGGGAGCTTCGATCTCCCCTTTTATATGGAGGCCCTCGCGCCGCGCATCGGGGAGCCGGAGTTGATCATCTGCCTCGACTCGGGCTGCGGCAACTACGAGCAGATGTGGTGTACGACCTCGCTCCGGGGATTGGCGGGCGGCACCCTGCGCGTCGAGGTGCTGAGCGAAGGGGTACACTCGGGCGATGCGAGCGGCATCGTGCCGTCGAGCTTTCGGGTCATCCGCCGGCTCCTCGGCCGCCTGGAGGACGCGGCGACCGGTGCCATCCTGCCGCCGGAGCTCCATGCCGAGATCCCCGCCGAGCGACGCAGAGAGGCACGGCTGGCCGCCGAGATCCTGGGGCGCGCGGTGTACACGAAGTTCCCGCTCGCGGGCCGCACCCGACCGATCAGCGACGACCCCTTGGGGCTGATTCTGAACCGCACCTGGCGGCCGGCACTGTCCGTGGTCGGCGCCGAAGGACTACCACCGGCCGAGAACGCGGGTAACGTGCAACGGCCCTATACCACACTCAAGCTCTCGGTGCGCCTGCCCCCGACCTGCGATGCCGAAAAGGCCGCTCGCTGCCTCAAAGACCTGTGCGAGTCGGACCCGCCGTATGCCGCGAGCGTGTGTTTCCGCCCGGACTGGGCCGCGAGCGGCTGGAACGCCCCGGCGCTCGAGCCCTGGCTCGCCGACTCAGTCGCCGGTGCCTCCGAGCGCTACTTCGGACGTCCCGCCGTGTACATGGGGGAGGGCGGCTCCATCCCCTTCATGGCCATGCTCGCGTCCCGCTACCCCGGGGCTCAGTTCCTGGTCACCGGGGTCCTGGGGCCCGGTTCCAACGCCCATGGCCCCAACGAGTTCCTGCACATCCCGACGGCCAAGAAGCTCACCTGCTGCATCGCCCAGGTGATCGCCGAACATTGCCGGCAGCGCGGTGCATGAAGGCACCTAGGGTCGGCTTCATCGGACTCGGGGCCATGGGCATGGGCATGGCCCGTAACCTACACGCGGCCGGTTGGCTCTCGATCGTCTGGAACCGCACCCGCGAGCGCGCAGCGGCGTTGGCCGGCGAGCTCGGGGTGGCCGTCGCCGATGAGCCGGCCACGCTCGCCCGCGCGGCCGAGTGCATCGTGACCTCGGTGTCGCGAGATGCCGATCTCGCCGCGGTGGTCGAGGCGCTCCTGCCCGGGGTCATGCCCGGCACCGTGGTGTGCGATACCTCGACGGTCGGCGCCGACACGGCGCGCGCCTGGTCGCGGCGCCTGGCCGAACGCGGCGCGCATTTCCTCGACTGCCCGGTGTCGGGGGGTGCCGAAGGGGCGCGCACCGGCCGGCTGGCAATGATGGTGGGGGGTGAGGCCGAGGTCCTCGAACGCGTGCGCGGGCCGCTGTCCGCGATGGCCGCCACCATCGTCCACATGGGACCCTCGGGCAGCGGTCAGGCCACCAAGGCGGTCAATCAGATCATGGCGGCCGGTATCGCCGAGGCGGTGACCGAGGCCCTGGCCTTCGGGGACACCATGGGACTTTCCATGGACAAGGTCATCGAGGTCGTGAGCCAGGGTGCGGCGGCCAACTGGTTCCTGAGCCACCGCGGCCAGAGCATGCTGGAGGGCCGCTTCGTCCCCGGCTTCAAGGTCGCCTTGCACCATAAGGACCTCCTGATCTGCCGGGAGATGGCGGCGGCAGCCGGTGGGATGGGGTTGCCCGTGGTCGAGATGACCTTAGGCGACTATGCGCGGCTCATGGACGAGGGGCACGGCGAGGAGGATATCTCGGCGCTCATTCGCATCAAGCGAGGTCCCCGAGGGCCAACTGATCTAATTTAATCCGATCCCGGGCTTCACGGTCTGCCCCCGGACAGCCCGTAAAGGCGCAAAAACTCCGCGCGGGTCTTGGGCCCAGCGGTCGCGAAGCTCGGCTCCGGGTCTTGTGCATAGCTCGCCTTGACCTCGCCGATGGGGTCTTCGGTGCGGCGCTTCCGTTGTGCCTCTTGCGGTACCCGATAGGGCACGGCCGCATTCAAGCCGAAGACCTTGGCCCTGAGCGCCGGGGTGATCTCGGGATAACCGTATTTCGCCCGGTACGCCTCGGCGATCTGGAACGCTCGGAAGGCCTGGATCTGGTCCTGGGGGCTGCCGTACCAGATGGAATCGGTCCCCCACAGCACGTTGTTCTCGCCCACGTGCCTGAAGAGCTTGCCGAGCACGTGGGCGGCCTGCTCGGGCTCTGCCATCAACCGGCGCCAGGTGGTGCCAAGCTCGGCGTAGACGTTGCCGTTGGGCGGCACCTCGTTGTCTTGCAGGGACTTGATCAGGGAATCGACGCCCCCCTGGGCCTGGGCAGGGTCATAAGGGCCCTCGCGGCGATCGGGCTCGAAACCCGAGTGGTAGACGATGAAGCTCACATCCGGGTAGCGGCGCGCGACCACGCCGATGTCGCGGCAGGTCGAGTAGTCATAGTCGAGGTTGAAGAGCGGGATCCCCTTGTGGATGCAGATGACCTTGACCCCCAGCTCGCGCGCCCGCTCGATGAAGGGGATGCCGATCTTCGGGTCATCGAGCCGGTAGCCCACGCCCTCCGGCCCCCACTGGGTATAGGTCTTCCAGGCCGAGACGCCGTGCTCTTCTTTCTGCCGCGCCATGTCCTCGATCGCCCCCGGGAGGTTCGGGTGGACGAGGCCATGGATGAGGAGCCGGTGGCCCCCACGGTGTTGTTTTTCACCGAGGGTCTCGACGAGCTTGTGCGTCGCCGCGGCGTCGGCGGTCGAGAGCGGATTGTCCTCGGGCGCGGCCGGCACGGCCGACAGCACCGCCATATCGGTGTCGCTGTCGAGGAAGACCTCGCGGATGAAGTGCTCGGCCGAGAAGCACTCGATGGCGCCATCCCCACAGTCCGATTGGGGAAAGGCGCGCAGGATATAGGTCCATTGGTTGGTGATGCGCCGCCACGCGCCCTTGGGGTTCACGTGATGGCACTGGATGTCGAAGATGAATTCCTGGCCCGCGAGCGTCTCGCGCGCCGCCTCGGGCTCGTAAGGCGCCTCGCGCCCCACGTTGAAATATCCGCCGCGCAATCCGGCCCGGGCGTACGTCTCGTTCATCGCCATGAGCGTCAAGGCGGCGCCCGACAGCGACTTCAAGAAGGCCCTGCGGGACATCCCGAGCCTCCGGGCCGTCTCGCCCGCCTGTTCGTGGGCGAGCTCCTTGGCAAGCCGGACGCTGTGCGGGAGTGGACGCGGCAGGAACTCGCCGTTCGAGGTCGTATCGAGCTTAATCGGCAGGCGCCGACCGTGCGGATCGAAACGTTCGCTCATTGCACAATCATAGACCCTGGCGGCGCAGAAATCCCCCTCGCTCGACCCACCCCCATTCGCGACGTATCACGCTTAGGGCGACGGTGGTGCCAAGCCAAAGGCGCACGTCCCGTTCAAATCCTCGATATAGGCTTGGATCTTTTTCGCGCGATTTTTCGGATGGGGGTGGGTGCTCGCGAACTCGGGAAGCGGTGAGCCGCCTCCTGCTTCCGCGAGGATCCGCATGACATCGACGAGCGCGGCGGGGCGATATCCCGCCTGGTTCATCAGACATAGGCCGAGCTTGTCAGCCTCAATTTCGTCTGCACGCCCGTATTTCATATGGATCAAGCCACCAACCAGTTGCGCGACCTGAGCCATCTCGTAGGAGCCTGAGCCCATCACGACGGCACCGGTGAGCCCCTGGGTAAGCTTCTCCTCGGCGAGGCGTTCGGCAGAGTGCCTCGCGATCACGTGCCCGACCTCATGGCTCAAGACCCCGGCCAGCCGCTCGTCGGTCTTGAGCCGCTCCAAGAGCGCGACGGTGATGAAGATCTGCCCGCCCGGGAGCGCGAACGCGTTCACCGTCTGATCATCGGCGAGGACGTGAAAATCAAACGGGTAGCCGCTCTGGGCGGCGATGCTCTGCGCGACGATTTTCTCCCCAACGGCCTTGACGGTCTGCCGCAAGCGCTCGTCTCGGTCAACGCCACCGAAGCGGCGCGCCATCTCGGGGGCTACCTGCACGCCCATTGCGACTTCTTGCTCGGGTGTCAGCCCCACGTGCTGCTCTTCGGCCCGTGATGGGATTGACACTGCGGTCGGTACAGTACGACAACACCGAGAGTGCGGCTATGATGAGCATCATGATGAGCCGCACGGCTCGCATCTGTCGTCCTCCGATCAGTGCGGCACGGGCGTGAAACGGTCCCGCTCGAGTGCCTCGTAGACGCCACCCGCGACGGCACCGAACACAAGGTGACTCACACCCATGATCCACCCGCGCATGGGTGACAACCACGGAAGCCATGCGGCGATGCCGTAGTAACTAATGCTGTAAAGCGCCAGGCCAAAGAGCGCCCCGCCCAGGATCCCGATCCAGATCCCCCAGCGATACAGGCAGAAAGCGATGACGCAGGTGAAGAAGACTGACACCGACATATGGATCAGAAACCCCGCGAGATAGGTCCCTGACGCAATGCCTTCTGCAGGAGGCAAAACCGACTTGCCCATTACCAGCGCGGCCGAGAGCTGTAGTGGAACATTAGCGTTGCCGAGATACTTGCTCGCCAGCCACATGTTAATCACCAGATACACCATCCCCGCGATGATCCCGGCAATGATCGCCGCTCGCCAGTCCATCATTTGCCGCAGCACGGCTTTTCGGGCGCTTTTCATATTCGCTGCCGGCGAGGCAGAGCTCGTCCCCGATGGGACCGGGCATCCGCGCAGATCCTGGAGTGCGTCCAGCGGGAATCGGGCGGCCATGGCTCATCCGCCGATCACGCGGTTGTCGAGTCGCTATATGCAGCTATTCTGGCTTAGAGTAGTCGCGCCGCACCGCCGGGTCTTCCTCCTGCGCACGCTCTTTGCCAGCCTTTTCAGCTTCTTCAAGCTCGCGCTCCTCTTCTGGAGAGATTTTCGCCGTTGTCTCTCCTTGTTTTTCGACTTTGCCTGATTCTACGAAGGCCTTAGTGGCCTCGTCATAGCGACGAGCAGATTCCCGATCGCCCTCGCCCTGCAACTTGTCTTTAGCACCCATTGAACGTGTCTCCTCGGTAACTTCATAAACCCTGGGCTGCGTCTAAGCCCAGGAGCCCGTTACGCCAGAATTGCGCGATATCGTCACAGCATATCCTCGCGCGCTTGTTCCGCGCGCGCCGCGCCAATGGCGGTTTTCACGTCTTTTTCTTCTTCGGGAGGCGGCAGGACCGCGGGCATTCCGAGCGACTGGATCCACAATTCGCGGCACCAGCCTTTGCTGTGGTAGATGTGCTCGTCTTCCTCATCTTCAACCTCTTCGCACGCCGCTGTTAACGCCTTTTGCTCGCCACCTTTGGCTTTCTCAGCGCATTTCGAAAGCAGTTCCCAGTTTTGATGGTCCTTGGTTTCGGCGAGCACCACACACTCACACGCGACAAGCTCGGCGGCTTCCCGCTTGCCGCTTTCTTTTGCCGCTTGCATTGCCTGCACCAGTCCTTCGCCGAGATGGTGAACGACCTGGCGTCCCGGTGTCTGGTGTTCCGGGTCGAGACCGAACTTCTCAAACAGCTCGCGAACGACTTCGATATGATGCTTCGTCTGTTCAAGGTAGTCTGTCCATTCTTCCTTCAAGTCCTTGTTAACCACGCACTGCAAAGCGGTCGTATAAACCTGCACGCCGCCCATCTCGGTTTCCAACATCTGATACAAAAGTTCTTTAACCTGCTCGTTCATTTATCCTCTCCTCAAGCTCGTGCGTGTGCGTTTCAGAAATCAGCCGGTAGAGCAAGAGCGGTATCATCGCGCCAATCATTGCGCCTATGGACGCGGCAGGCTCGACAGCGTCGAAACAGATTCACTTGTCTGTCCAAGGACAGTCGCGAGAAACGAATCAATCAGTTTGGCGACGATCCCGACCAGCAGCGCTATGACGATTGTTCCGATGATTTCCATTGCGGTTCCCCCTTTTTGACACCGACGTGAGCAACTAGCGCGCCAGTCCGAGTGGCTGTGAAGCAGCGCTCGCGTGGGAAGGGTAATATATTCAACGCCGTGTCGCAGTCTCGGAGTGTCTTCTCGGTCCTAACGATTTCCTTCGCCTGCCGCTTGTGCCGGCTAGTAACAACCTCGCGCGCAGCGTTTAACCCGGCACTCGCTGTAAGGTCTACAAGGGCAAGAGTAATCTTTACCTGATCTTCCGCGGCGTGGGATGCTGCTATGCACACGGTCGGATCGCCTCAACACCACAGCGGCCCCTCCCTACCCATCGCGGGTTGCTTTACAGCGTTGAGTTTCGTATAGTAATATTTATGGGTAGCGACACGTGTTGGGTACCCACTTTTGAAGGGGGAGACCCCCCGGGCAGCGGGGCACGGTAGGTTGAATCGAGAAAGGAAACCCGGGCATGCGACCATTGCCGAGCATCGCGCTACTCATCCCGGCCGAGGGGCCGTTGTACGGCGAGGACACTGAATCATGGCATTCAATGAGATGATCTCCGCTAAGCTCACCACCATCAAAGACAAGCTCGATATCTTCCCGTACGTCAATGATGCCGTGGTCCTCGGGGCGTTGATCGGATTGTCCTATATCGGTATCGCCCTTACGCGCGTCTCGGCACACACAGCCTATCTCTATTGGGTGGTCATGATCCCGGTTTTCGGGGCCATCAGCCTCCTGGCGCAGTGGCAGCTCGTGCGAGCGGACCGAGAGAAGTGGAGTCTGCACCTGCGCAGGCAGCTATTCCATTGGATCGGGTTGTGGGTGGCCGTGCAGTTAACCTACATGCTCCTGGGGGTGGGTCTCCTGCACTACGAGTCGGTAGGTTTCGTCGTCTTCCTGCTCTTGGCGTTCGCGTTCTTTCTTCAAGGGGTCTATGTCGACTGGCGCTTCTACATCGTGGGGGGGTTCCTCGCCGTCAGCCTCCTGGTGGCCATGTATCTCGCCGCATATATATGGATCATCTTGCTCTTGGTCATGGTGTCCATGGCCGGTGGGGTGTGGTACGGGTACATCAGAATCAGAGGAGCGCGCCGGAGGGCTCTACCTGAGAGCGCTCAGGAAGGACGACCGGTGTTTCTCGATCAGGGCCCTGCCGATTGATTAGACGGGTAGGTCACGGTGGAGCGCTTCAGCCTGATCACGGTTCTCAAATACCTGGCGGGGATTCTGCTCGCGCAGGCCGCCGCCGTCGTGATGGCGATTGCGGCATTCCAGACGGGGCTTTTGGAGCATTGGGGTGCGTTCGCCGTGTTCGCATTGCTGGTCGGCATATTCGCCGCGCTTTGGTTCGCGGCGATCGCCAGCGGTACCAGGCACCACGCCGTCGCTCGCGTGAAGGACGATTTTGCCCGGGAGCGGGAAAAGATCCGTGTACAATCGGAAAAAGACAAGAGCAAGCTGATAGCACAGACTCACCGCGAGACCCTCAAGACCATTCGCCGCGTGCAGGCCGGGGCGAGCTTCAAGGTGGGTCTGGGTTTCGCGGCGCTGCTGGGCCTGGGTGGCATCCTGTTGGTGACCCAGTTCGTGACGGACGGTTTACTGACCCTATCCACGGCCGGTGGTGCGCTGCTCGGCTACGTGGTGCGGGCTCGCCAGGATCCGGGCCGTCAGCAGGCCATGGGTGAGCGAACGTTCCGCAGGTCTGGACGATCGGGGATCATCGAGGATCGGGCGTTACCGCTGACCCTGGATGCTCAAGTCGAGAAGGAGGAGGAAGCCCTATGAGCATGTGTTCGTCCCAACCTCCCCGTCTCACCGGCGGACCCAGATGAGGCTCGCCATGCGCCCCGTCACGCCGTCACGGCGGTGGGAGTAGAACCGATCGGGCTCTGCATGAGTGCAGTACCCACCCCCATAGACGGCCCGCACGCCCAACGTACCGAGCCTCAAACGCGCCGCCCGGTAGAGGTCCAGGTGCCAGTGCCCCGGCCGCGACGGGGAAAAGGCCTCGGCGAGGTCCGCGCTGGAACCGGTGAAGGCGTCCCGTACCGCTCCATCGACTTCGTAACGGTCCGCCCCGATCGCTGGACCCAGCCAGGCCAAGAGCCCGTCCGGGGGATGGGCCAGCGCCGCGATCCCCGCGGCGATCACGCCTTTCGCGATCCCGCGCCAGCCGCAGTGGAGCGCGGCGACCCGGGTCCCGGCGCGGTCGCATAGAAGGATCGGCAGGCAGTCGGCGGTCAGGACCGCACAGGCCACACCGGGGACCGAGGTCCACGCCCCGTCGGCCTCGGGATCGGCGCCGGCGTCGGCGGCATCGATCACCCGGGCGCCGTGTACCTGGTGGAGCCAGCGCGGCGATCGGGGTAATCCGAGGCGGGATACCAGCGCGCCGCGGTTGGCCAGCACGACCTCGGGATCGTCACCGACGTGCAGGGCGAGATTGAACCCGCCATACGGTCCCGGACTATGCCCGCCCCGGCGTGTGGTCGTGAGCGCCCCTATGGTCTCCCGCGCCGGCCACTCGGGCAGCACGAACGCGCCCGCGGCCACGCCGTTTTTTTCATCCGCGGGGCCGTGCATCGACCGGCCCAGCTCGCTCCGCGTCTTCCGTCAAGAGCGCGATGAGCGCCTCCATGTCGGCCGGCAGCGGCGCCGCAAACGATAGTGTCGCTCCCGTCGCCGGATGCCCCAGCGCCAAGCGGGCGGCGTGCAGGGCCTGTCGCGGGAATTCACGGAGCGCCTGGATCAGGGCCGGAGCGGCCCCGCGCGGCAGGCGTACGCGACCGCCGTACACGGGATCGCCCACCAGCGGGTAGTGCACATGGGCCATGTGGACCCGGATCTGATGGGTACGCCCGCTCTCCAGGGTGATCCGCACGTGGGTGTGCAAGCGAAAGCGCTGGATCACGCGATAATGGGTCAAGGCCGGCTTGCCGCCCCGTTCCACGACCGTCATCCGTGTCCGGTGCACCGGATGCCGCCCGATAGCAGCCTCGACGGAGCCACCCGCGACCATGGCACCGCTCACGATCCCCTGGTACTCGCGGGTGATCCGGCGGGCCTTGAGCTGGGCGACCAGGCTTTGATAGGCTCGCGCGCTGCGGGCGATGGCCAGCAAGCCGGAGGTGTCCTTGTCCAGCCGGTGGACGATCCCGGCCCGGGGCAGTGCGGCGAGGCCGGGATCGAGGTGCAGGAGCGCATTCAGCAAGGTCCCGTCGCGGTTCCCAGCCCCCGGATGCACGACGAGGCCGGCCGGCTTGTTCACGACCCGGATCTCGGGGTCTTCGTGGATGACCTCGATGGGGATGGCCTCGGGGTGCTCGCGGCCAAAGATAGATAAGGTGGCGGAGGGGGGTGGCGGTGCCACCTCGACTGCCTCCCCGCCGCTGACGACGTGCCGCGGCTCTACGCACCGCCCATCGACCTGCACCCGGCCCGCGAGGATCCAGGACTTGAGCGTGGTGCGGGAGTACTCAGGGAACACCCAGGCCAGGGCCTGATCCGAGCGCAGCCCGGCCAAGGTGACGGGGATCACGGCGCGCATCGTGGGCGGTTCGCTCGAATCCGGCTTCACCGCTCGCTCGCGAACCTGAGCGAGAGATCGATGGCCCGCACATGCTTCGTCAGCGCCCCAACCGAGATGTACTCGACCCCTGTCAGGGCCGTCTCCCGGAGCGTGGCGAGGTCATAGCCGCCGGAGGCCTCCAAGCGCACCCGGCCGGCGTTCCGCACCGCGGCCTCGCGCAGATCGCCGAGCGGGAAGTTATCGAGCAGGGCGATGTCGGCACCCGCGGTGATCGCCTGCTCGAGCCCGGCCAGCGTCTCGACCTCGACCTCGATGAGGGTCCCGGGATACAGCGACCGCGCGGCCGCGACGGCCGCTCCGATCGAGCCCGCGGCACTGATGTGGTTCTCCTTGATGAGGATGCCATCGTAGAGCCCGAGCCGATGGTTGTGCCCTCCGCCACAGCGCACCGCGTGTTTCTGCGCCGCGCGGAGGCCCGGGAGGGTCTTGCGGGTATCGAGGAGCTTCGTGCCGGTGCCTTCCAGTGCGCGGGCGTGGCGGCGCGTAGTGGTCGCCGTGCCCGAGAGCGTTTGCAGGAAATTCAGGGCCGTGCGCTCGCCGGTCAAGAGGGCGCGCGTGGGTCCGGACAGGTGGCACAACGCCGGTCCGGCCTCGATCTCGTCCCCGTCCCGGGCCCGCCATTCGATGCAGACGCTGGGGTCGAGTGTTTGGAAGACGTGGTCGAACCAGCGCGTGCCGCACAAGACGGCCGGTTCCCGGCTCACGACATGGGCCACGGAGCACGCACCCTCCGGCACCAGGGCCGCGGTGAGATCGCCGCCGCCCACGTCCTCGTGCAGGGCCCGGCGGACCACGTCGTTTATCGTCTCGTGCATGCACGCCTCCACGGCGGGATGGTAGCGGCTCGTCGCGCCGCTCGCAAAGCGCGCGTGCCCGGCTGCCCGCTGTCGGAGCCCATGGTCCGAACCCGTTATCTCGGCCCTGACTCACGGATTGTCGGGGTCAAGCCCGGCATGCCATGATGTCGCGGCGTTGCACTCGCGCGCTGCAACGCGGCAGCCCGGGTGGCTCCACCGACCAACCATCGACAACAGGTGATTCTCGGAGGGCAACGCAGTATGAAAGGATTCCTCACGACGGTTGTGCTTGATCGCCGGTATCTACGGCCCCGCCGCCCACGCCCGATGGGCGCTACCAGATGCTGGCCGTCCCCCGGGATCGGAGGCGCCGAGGGGTCGTCCACCATCTGCGCGAAGATCACCGCTCTGGCGGCCGCCAACGGCCGCCGCGCCCACCAGAGGCGCAGCGTGCTCGGATGCCTGTGTCGGATCGACTTTTACCGCGCCGAGGCCTTGTTGAGCGCCTAACGGGATGGCGATTTCCGATAGTTTTTTCTTCACTGCCCACTCCGGCAGGATCACGCAAAGTCCGCCCGCCACAGGTGTACGGCGCGCTTTGCTAGGTGCTGCTGGCGTGCGTCCAGGAGCTCGAGCGTCCATTGTTCCGGCGCGATCTCGGGAATCTTCCGCGTCAGGGTATAAGCGCTTTGGCTGTACGCGCTAAGCTTTTCGATAAAGGTCGCGTTGCCTACTCGGCGGTTCGCGGCCGATTCGAGCAATGTGAGATTGCCGAGCCGATAGACCGCCGCTTCCCATCGTTCGCGCGGAAAGTGCTGCGACCAATCGTCCAGCGGGTTCTCGGGAAGGATATGCTCAATAGTGACCGAATCCGTGTCGGGGTCGCAAGACCGACCGGATACATCTTCCTAGAGCCGAGCGAAGATGTACTTGACCAACTTCTTGCGCTGCCCTCCGGTGGTCCACGCTGAGCAGGGGGAAGTCGTTTCGGAACTTGCCGTCGTCCGCGTAGAAGCCATGATTCGGATCGGAGAGGGTGGCAAAGAGCTCGGCACGCCCTTCCAGCGCGTCGAGGAGCGCGAAGACATCCTGAGGTGTCTTTGCGCGATCGCGCGTATTGAGGATGTTGGCTCGGCTCATCACAAATCTTCTTACACGTTACCGTACCTGCCAATAATACCGGCATAGGGCGGCACTCAGATACGGGACCGGCCGCTTGGTCTACCTGGAGCCCGAGAACAGCTTGGTACGAATTTCCGGCGGGACCCAGAGGTCCTGCAGACGGCGCGGTGCACCGATGTCGCGGAAAAGCAGATCGCCGTTGCCCAGCAGGTTCTCCGCGCCGCTCGTCTCGAGCAGCATCCGCGATTCCATCGCCTTCTGCATCTTGAGTCCGACGCGGCAAGGCATGTTGCTGTCGAGCGCGCCCTTGATGATCTCGCGACTCGGCTGCTGCGTGGCCAGGATCAAATGGATGCCGCTCGCGCGCGCCTTCTGGCCGAGACGCACGATGCGCTCTTCGACCGCTCTTCGTTCCTGCCGCCCGCGGCTCACCAAGTCGGCGTACTCGTCACAGACGCAGACGATACGCGGCAGCGGGCGGCGCACGCGGCGGGCCAGTTCCGCCAGGTTGTCGGCTTTGGCGGCTTGCATCTCCCGATAGCGCTCCTCCATTTCCTCTACCAGCTCGTCGAGCACCTCCGTCACGTCCCGCTCGTCGGGGAAGACCAGTGCCTTCCCGTCGCGCAGGAACGGCGAACGCGCCAATTCTGAGAAGGCCTGCCGCTTGGGATCGATCAGCACCAGACGAAGCGTTTGGGGGGTGTTCGTCAACAAGAGCCCCGACAGCGCCGCCCGGAGCCATTCGCTCTTTCCGCTGCCGGTCGTGCCGGCCACCAGCACGTGGGCGTGAAGCGCCTCGGCCAGGTCGGCGCAGTGCAGCCGGTTCTCCAGGTCGATGCCGATGGGGACGCGGGCATTTCCGAGCAACGGATCGGGCTTGGGCAACTGGTCGCGGTATTCCGGCAAGGTGACCGACTGCCGGTCGGGGCGCTGGAGGTCCACGACGAGCCGGCCGCGCTCCAGTGTGATGAAGGGTGGGGCGTCGAGCTTCAGCCGGCTCTGCATCTCCGGTGCCGTGGCCTGGATCTTTGCGACCCTTATGCCCCGCAGCGGCTCGATCGGGCCGCGTAAAAACGCCGGTCCGGCGACGACCGATCCGCAGAGCTTCGCCGGAGCGCCGAACTCCTCCAAGACCTTCAGCAACCGGCGCGCGAGATCGGCATAGCGGTTGTTGTCAGGTGTGGTTGGCGCCGGGACCGCCGTATCCACGGTGGCCTCACCGCTTCGCTGGTCGGGCAGGACACCGGCCAGCCGGCCGATCAGGGCTTTCAGCGAGGGCAGCGCTTGTTCCAGCTCCGCGGGGGCGAAGATCCGTGTCTTCAGCCGCGGCGTGAAACTCACGAGCACCAGGGAACCACGCTGCGAGACAGGATCGCCTCTGGCTGCCAGCATGGTGTAGTAGAGACAGGCCTGACCCAGGTCGGCCTCGGGCTGACCCCGGCCCAGTTTCAGCTCGACGACGCACCACTCTGCCTGCCGAGGCCGGCGGACGACGGCGTCCGCCTGACCGATCAAGCGCACGGCATGGGTCCAACCGGGCTCCTGGAATTCCCAGGCCAGATCTTCCTCGCCGGCGATCCACAGCCGTTCGCGGCCGCACGCCGCGTCGAGACGCATCACGGCGAGCCAAAGGCACAGATCACCCATAGCCTCCCAAAAGGCCATCAGCTCCCGGGTACAATCGACTAGATGTGAATGATAGCGGGGCAGACGCGGACCGATCAGGTGACGAAAGACGTGGCGTTTGAGCGTCGCGGCCTGCTCCTTGACATCATCCCTGGATTCGGCTAGCTCGGTTTCGAGCGACAGGCATGGATCGGTGCCGATCAGCGCAGCGAACGCCTCGTGGAACCACTGACCCAACAGCGCAGTGGAGGCCTCACCGCTTCCCGCGCCCTCGGGGCCGCCTGCAGCCCGGTAGAGCCCCTCTCGCACCTCGCGGACGCTGATTAACCGGGCCATGGCGATTGCCGCGCGCTCACTTCCTCGGGTACATAGCGGTAGACGACTGGCGGAAGGCCTTCCAGCAACCGGAAGTGTTCGGGGAAACGCCGCACACAATGGATCAGCCGAGGCTCGGATTCCCCCAGCTCGGCCGCAAGGGTTGCCAAGGTCGCGATGGCGCGCGCCTCGATCGACTCCAACAGGGCCTGGCGCAGCCCGAGGTCCGGATCGGGTGCCGGCTCTGTAGCGCCGAGGAGTTCGTCCAATAGTCGGCGCAGTTCGGGACTGACGTGCTCGCTGAGCCAGCGTTGTGCCGTCTCAGGGGAGAGCGTCTCGCCGCGGCAGTGGAGATCGCCGGCCTGCGCCTCGGCAAGCATCTCCCGAAGAACAGCCAGTGCTGCGAAGGCCTCCTCGCTCGGTTGCAGGAAGCGCGCACCCTGACGGCTCAGTTCATCCAGGTACTGCTGGGTCCGCCTTGCGGTCTTGGGGAGCGGCAGCGTCGGGTGCCGTACGAGCACGAGGCTCGACGGGGGCAGGCGTGGGCCCACGGCATCCCGGAGCCGGCGCAGACGTCCCGCCAAGCTCGTCATGTTGCCGTGATTGCAGAGGCTGACGTTCAGACGGTTCCCCTCGCTAGCTAGGCCGATCTCCACGTCGCGCACGGGCGGATCGGCGGCCCGCCAAGCGGCGCCCGAGAGGCGTATGGCCTCGGCGAGGGCGGTATGGAAGATGCGGTCCGCGTTAGTCGCGGTGCCTTCCTTCATCTGCCTTTCGTAGCGTTCCGCCCAGGTGCGTTCGAGGAAATCGCCCTCGCCCTCGATGGACACCGAGGCGCCCCGGGCCCGCTCGTAGAGATCGCGGCAATGGGTGATCAGGACCCGCGCCGCACAGCCATCCTTTGGAATGAGCGCCTGGATGTCCTGCTCGCGCAGCGGCCATAGAGGCGACGCGTGTTTTTTACGTAACTGTGAAAGCTCGGAAACCCCGTCGAGCCGTTGCCGGACGAGGGCGAGTGCCTGGTCGAGGTTCAGCGGCTTGAGCTCGGACATCGACTTGAAGATCCGGTCCCGGTCGGCACCGTGGACGCAGTCCATGAGCTCATTCAGGTGCGTCGTCTGGATGCACGAGATGAGCGCGAGGTGATCGGCATGATCGTGCAGCCCGCTACCCATCCGGCCGAAGGACTCGAATCCGGTCCTCTTATCGCCCTCGACTTCCAGCGCCTCGATTTGGTCAAAACAGAAGACAACAGCATGGGGGCTGGCCAGGCGACAAAGCGCAAGCACGGTGCGACGGGCCCGTCCCTCGGGGTCCTCATCCGCGTCCGGGTCGCTCGTGACCACGCCGAGTCGATAGAGGATGCTCTCCCGTAGCGAATCTCCTCGCAACCAGGCGCGTGCCTCCAGCCGATGGCGATTGAGCAGGAGGTGTGTAAGCACTATCGCGAGGTTTCGGTCCTTCACCGTCTGGTCCAGGAACTCCGAGATGCGGTCCGCGTTTCGGGCGTTTTGTGCAGGGGCAGAGGTCTGAAGGCGCAGATCGAGGAGCCTTTCAAGGCAAGAACGGCCATCGATCTCGCGTCTCAGGTCCTCGACGACCTGCTCTCTCAGGTGGCGCCAGAGTCGCCGTGGGGTGGTGTCGAGCCGCACGTACACGAACATGGCCATGGCCTGCGGATGGCGGCGGATCCGTGCTTCTAGATGCACGCGGAGCCGGGCGAGAAGGTGCGTCTTCCCGCTGCCGGGGACCCCGTTGAGTAGCACCGAGGCGCTCTGCCGCCCGTTCGCGCCTGTTCTACGGCCTTAAGACACGCGTCGAATGCTTCCGCGTTGATCCGCTCCACGTCGCCTTCGGGATCGTGGCGCGCGTCGGGCAGGACCGAACCGTGGAAGGGATTGAACGCCGGTAGCACGTCCATGGCTGCCTAATTCACTAGAGCAGGCACCCGAGCAGGCCCGCAGCCACGTAGTAATGCCCTCGATTGTCCGTCACAAGGTCATACCGCTCGTCTTCCGCGATGCCGACCGGATGGTCGTGGTGATGGAGGTGAACGCGTCCCGCATCGCGCAGCGCCAAGATGGCTAGGTCGAACTCCGGCTTGGCGATGAAGGTCAGGCGACGCAGCTCGCGCAACGGAATCACGCCGCCGCTTGAGGCCAGGCGCATGATGCAGAGGAGACGCCGTGGCATCTCGCCCAGCCCGTCATCGCTTGCCTCTTGGGCGTTCGTTCCGCCGAGCAGCCGGCGCGCCGCGTCGTCTAGTTGGTCTTCTCGGAAGCCTCGCCTGGCGAGGGCGAAGGATTCTGCCCGGAACGCCTTGAGCGTCTTCTTGAGAAGCTCGTGCGGTGGCGGCGGCTGTAAGGCCCAGCGCAGCGTTGAGCCCTTCACCGGCGGATGAAGGTACAACTGGCCGCTCCCGGCCAGCTCCTTCAGGGGTACGTCGAGCGCCTTGGTAGTGAGGCCCAACGGCTTCAACTTCTCGCGAATTTCCGTAGCCGACCGCGGCCCGGGACGCAGGGCCTCGATGATCTTCCCGCGCGTGAATACGCCGGGCTCGTGGACCCAGTATTTCTCCGACTTGGCCGTACCTGGCCAGCGATGTATCCGACCCTCGGCCATGAGCCCCGAGACCGCTTCGCGCAGACTACTCTGCGCCTGGAAGGGCTTGGTCAGGGCCTTCTTCAGGGCGGCCAGGGTCAGCGGTCCGGGCGCGCGCTCGAATGCCGCCAGCACCACGGCGGAGACCTCGGAGGATGGAATACCGGACTGCATATCGGCGTTGCCCCCCGCGCCGGCGCATGACCCGCCAGCTCATGATTCGGGGCTTGCCACGGCATGCGCAACAGTCGCACCTGGCCGATCCCGCCGGTGCGAGCGGATTGGCGCGCCCTAGAGGACTCGAACCTCTGACCTTTGGCTCCGGAGGCCAACGCTCTATCCAGCTGAGCTAAGGGCGCGTAGTGTCGTGTACCTCGCAGCGAGCGTGCGGTGCTCCCGAACGTGGCGCGCCCGGCTTGGCGTCCGGCGAGGGCTTTTGGCTATAATGCGCGAGTCCATCCCCCATATCAACCTAACTATCAACGGTGACATCCATGAGACAAGAAGAAGACGCGAGTTTCGGCAGGACATTCGTAGCGGTCCTCGGGGCCTTGCTCGTGGCCTCGGTGGTCATCCTGGTCCTCGCCCGAGCGATTGGCGAGCGGGAGGCGTCGGCGACGGAGGGGACCGTCGCAGAGCGCACCGCACCGGTCGGCAAGGTCAAGGTGGCGGGGGCCGGGGAAACGACAGCGCCCGCGCCGGCCGCGACGCCCGGCGACCTCGCGGGCACGCCGCATCCTGCTCCCCCGGCCGCGGCGGCGCAGGCACCGCTTCAGATCGCGCAGGCCGAGGAGGCGGCTGACAAGGGCAAGACGGTGTATGACACGGCGTGTGTCGTATGCCATCAGACCGGGGTCGGCGGTGCGCCCAAGGTCGGGGCTGAACACAAGGACGCGTGGGCCGATCGGATCGCCCAGGGCGAGGCTACGCTCAGCGAACATGCCATCAAGGGCTTTCAGGGCAAGGCCGGGATGATGCCGCCCAAGGGCGGGCGCGCGGACCTGTCGGATGAGGACGTGAAGGCCGCGGTGTCGTATATGGTCGAGGCAAGCCAATAGCCGGTTGCGCGTGGCGGGCGGTGACCTTACTCCGGATTCGTGACACGGCACAGGAGGGCGATGGCATGAGCGGCGATACCCTCCTCGCGCCCGGCGAAGCCCATGCCCTCCGTCGTGGTCCCCTTGAGGTTGACTTGACCCGGATCGACCCGGAGATCCGCGGCCAGGTTCTCGCGCATGGCGGCGAAATAGGGCGCGAGCTTGGGTTCTTGCGCGACCACCGTGGCATCGACGTTTGCGACCTGGAAACCGAGCGCTTCGATGAGGCCGAGCGACCGGCGCAGGAGGATGCGGCTGTCGATCCCCGAAAGCGCCGATTGGGAATCGGGGAAATGCCGGCCGATGTCGCCCAGGCCCGCGGCTCCCAAGAGTGCATCACAGACCGCATGGATGAGCGCATCGCCGTCGGAATGGGCGAGGAGCCCGCGCTCATGGGGGATCGTCACCCCGCCGAGCACGAGGCGTCGGCCCGCTACCAAGCGGTGGGCGTCGTAACCGTGGCCGATGCGCATCATTCCTGGTTCTGGGCGCGCAGGTACAGGGCGGCACGCGCCAGATCCTCGGGACGCGTGATCTTGATGTTGCCGGCGTGTCCCTCGACCAACCGGGGCGCGAGGCCCATCTGTTCCATCGCCTGCGACTCGTCCGTCACCACGCCGCCGCCTGCCGCCACCTGCTCCAATGCGGCAATCAAGGCGCCGAGCCGAAACATCTGCGGCGTCTGCGCCTGCCACAGCCCATCGCGCGCGACGGTGCCGAGCACCTCACTCGCGGGCCCCGCGCGCTTCAGGGTGTCTCCTACCGGCACGGCCAGGAGACCGCCGACCGGATGGTCCCATAGCGCCTCGATCAGGCGGTCGAGGTCCGCTCGCCTGAGGCACGGCCGCGCGGCGTCGTGTACCAGGACCCAGTCGTCCTCATCGCCGTGGATGGCGAGTGAGCAGAGCGCCGCGAGCACCGAGTCGCAGCGCTCAGCGCCACCGCTCGTGACCCAGAGGGGCGCGCGGCAGCGGACCTCCACCCTCTGCCAGTAAGGATCGTCGGGGGCCAGGGCCACCACCACCCCGCTCACCTTGGGGTGATCGCCGAGCCGCCTGAGGCCGTGCGCGAGGACCGGGACCCCGCACAGGGGAAGGTATTGTTTCGGGACATCGGCACGCATGCGTGCGCCGACACCAGCGGCCGGGATCGCCGCCCAGACCCTGCGCATCTACTTCGCGGCCTCGGCGGGCGCTTCGATGATCTGGTAGAACACCTCGTCCTCCCGGATCATGCCCATCTCGGTCCGGGCCCGCTCCTCGATGGCCTCTAGCCCCGACTTCAGATCGGCGACCTCGGCCTCCAGGGCGCGATTGCGCTCGCGGAGCCGCCGGTTTTCGAGCGACTGGGCATCGCGTGCGGAATGAAGCTCCGCGAGATCGCCTATTCCCCGTCGGCCAACCCACAATTGATATTGCAACGCGGCCAAGAGGACGGCCAGCAACGCGATGAGGATCGCGGTGAAGCGCGTACCCCGGCGCACCAGCCGGACGCTCGGCGGTAGAGGCGCGATTGCTCTCGCCGGTTCCGACATGCCGCTATCCGGGAAGGCCACGGAACGCACGGCGCCCGGGATAAGACGCCTGCGCCCCGAGCTCTTCTTCGATCACGATCAAGCGGTTGTATTTCGCGACCCGATCGGAGCGCGACAGCGATCCGGTCTTGATTTGCCCGCACGAGGTGGCGACCGCCAGATCGGCAATGGTGGTGTCCTCGGTCTCCCCGGAGCGGTGCGAGACCACGGCCGTGTAGCGCGCCTCGCGCGCCATGCGGATCGCGGCTAGGGTCTCGCTCAAGGTCCCGATCTGGTTGACCTTGATGAGGATCGAGTTGCCGATCCCGCGCTCGATGCCCTGTTTCAGGATCGCGGTGTTGGTGACGAAGAGGTCGTCGCCGACCAGTTGGACCCGATTTCCCAGACGCTCGGTCAGGAGCCGCCACCCCTCCCAGTCGTTCTGGTCCATGCCGTCCTCGATGGTGGTGATGGGATAGCGCGCCACCCACTCTGCGAGCAGCTCGGCGAATTCCGGGCTCGTGAGCTCCCGGCCCTCCGAGGCCAGCCGGTAGCGCCCATCCCGGAAAAACTCCGAACTCGCGACATCGAGGCCCAGGAGCACATCCTCGCCGGCACGATAACCGGCACGCCCGATGGCCTCCAGGATCACCTCGACCGCCGCCTCATTCGAGGGCAGATCCGGCGCGAAACCGCCCTCGTCTCCGACCGCGGTGTTGAGCCCGCGCCCGCGCAGCACGTCGCGCAGGGCGTGGAACACCTCGGCGCCGTAGCGGACGGCGTCGCAGAGGCTCGGGGCGCCGACCGGCAGGATCATGAACTCCTGAAAGTCCACGTTGTTGTCCGCGTGCGCGCCCCCGTTGATGATGTTCATCATGGGGACCGGGAGCGTCAAGGGTCCGTCGCCGCCCAGATGGCGATAGAGCGGCACGCCGCTCTCCGCGGCCGCGGCGCGGGCCGCGGCCATCGACACGCCGAGGATGGCGTTGGCCCCGAGTCGTCCCTTGCTGGCCGTGCCGTCCAGCCCGCACATGAGCTCATCGAGCTTGGCCTGGGCGCCGATCTCCTGCCCGACTAGCGCGCCCTGGATCTCGCCATTCACGTGCGAGACGGCCTTCTGCACCCCCTTGCCGCGATAGCGCTTGGGATCCCCATCGCGCAGCTCGACGGCCTCACGCTCGCCTGTGGACGCCCCCGAGGGCACCGCGGCGATACCGACGGCCCCCGATTGCGCCACGACCTCCACCTGGACGGTAGGATTGCCGCGCGAGTCCAGGATCTCGCGGCCGTGGATGGATTGGATGCTCGACATGCCCGTGCCCCCGACTGTGAGGGGACCAAAAAAGCGCGATTCGTGACCGTGCGTACATCATAACGACAGGAGGTCCGGAACAAAACCACCCGGGCGCGAGTCTGTGCGCTTGCCGCCTGCTTGTCCTGAAATCAACGCCGGGCTCAGGACAGAGGTTCGTCGCTGATCTGCCCCGTAGCGCGCACCACGATCTCCGGTTTGCCACCGAATAGCTTGAGCGTGCCCCGAACATAAGCGTAGCTGCGCCGCGGGTGCTCGGGTTCGGCGGCGATGTAGCGATTATCGAGCAAGCGCAGGATCGCTTGCCCGGCGTCGGCGTCGGCATCCGGCACAAAGAGCTGAAACGGCTGCTGCAAGGAACCGATGGTCACGACCACGTGCCGGCCGCCAACGCGATGGTATTCCCGCAACTCCGTGAACACGGTCGCCTCGGTGTCATGGGCCGCGAGCATCAAAAGGCGCTCGTAGTCGAGGCGCGAGTTGAACAAGAGCGGATCGCCGATACGGGCCTCACGATAGGCGGCGATCGCCTGCGCACGCAGGTGCCACCAGACACCCAGGAGGGCATAGTTCCGAGCCTCGGCCCCGTTCACCTCGAGCTGGTCCCAGACGCCCCGATGGGCGGACTGGGCCTCCCGCTCCGAGGCGGTGTAGCGCGCGTGGTAGTCCGGAAAGTCGGCATAACCGTACTTCACGAAATACGGGCTGTAGCCTGTCCGGATCATGTGCTCCTGGAAATCGAGCCCGGCCGCGTGCACGAAGCCGAGCACCCTGCCGAAGTTGTCGCGATGCTTTTCCCAGCATTCCGCCAGGGGCTCGGTACCCGGAAACTCCAGCGTCACGGCCGCGTCGTTCGGGAGGAGACGCTGGGCCTCGGCCTTCGCCTCACGTCCCCAGGGTGTTTGGGGCTTGGTTGGACTCCCGGAATTCGATTCCTCGGTATCGAGCGCCAGGATGCGGATGCTCTCTTCCCGCCCGTCGGCGCGAATCCGCACCGTATCCCCATCGACCACGCGTATCACCGTACCGTCCACCGTAGTGCCAAAGAACATACGCTCTACCTCCTCGCATCAATGTTTGGCGGCGCATTACGCGCCGCATGCTGTCGCCATCGCAATCCCCGCAGGACGCTGCGGGCGCGTACGACCCGTCGGACGACTCCGCCACCCAGTTCCCGGGGCGGCCATACGTCGGACCGCCCCGCGTCGAGGGTATCCTCGGGCCCTGTTATTCCAATGTTACCCCTCGGGCGATCGGCGATCAGTGACTTATTCACATTTTTCTCGGCCGCCGAGCGAGGCGGCGGTGTGTTCCGAAACGCTTAGAGCGGTGTAAACCGCCAGCAGCGGTGCACGCGCGGGTTGCGGGCGAAGTCCGGGGGGATGGTGGAGCCCGTGAGGTCTTCTATCCGCAACCCGAGCGCCGCGATGGCCGGCTCGTCAAGTTTCATGTGGCGGCGGTTGGTGGAGAAGATCATCAACCCGTCCGGCGCGAGCAGGCGGGCGGCGGCGCGGATCAGCGCGAGGTGGTCGCGCTCCACGTCGAAAGTCTCGCGCATGCGCTTGGAATTCGAGAAGGTCGGCGGATCGGAGAAGATCAAACCGTAGCGTTCGTCCGCGCGTAGCGTTGTTTCCTCCAGCCAGGCGAGACAGTCGGCCTGTACAAGTAGGTGTTCCGGTCCTGTGATGCCGTTGCGGTCGAGGTTGCGGCGCGCCCAGTCCAGATAGGTGCCGGACAGATCCACGGTCGTGGTGCTCGGGGCCCCGCCGAGCGCGGCATAGACCGTGGCGGTGCCCGTATAGCCGAAGAGATTCAAAAACCTCCGCCCGCGGGCCAGCTCACCGATCAGTGCGCGGGTCGGGCGGTGGTCCAGGAACAAGCCGGTGTCGAGGTAATCGGTTAGGTTCACGAGGAAGCGGCAGCCGTTTTCCCGGACCTCGCGCAACTCGCCGCCGGCGGCCAGCTTTCGGTATTGCTCGGCACCCCGCTGGCGGCGGCGTTTTCTCACGTAGAGGTGTGCCGCGGGTATCGCGCAGAGCCTGATAATCATCGCCAGCGCGGCTTCCAGCCGACCGGCCGCGCGCGCCGCATCGATGTGGGGCGGGGCCTCGTGCTCCTGTACATAGACATAGCGCCCCTCGCCCTGATAGAGATCGATGGCCAGGTTGAATTCCGGCAGATCGGCGTCGTAGATCCGATAGCAATCGACCCCCGCCCGCCGCGCCCAGCGCGCCAGTGACTTCATGTTCTTGGCCAGCCGGTTGGCGAACATCTCGGCGCCCGCGGCGGCTCCCAGTCGTTTGGCCCTTGCGGGAGTCTCTGGCGCTCTCCGGTCGAGCGTGCCCCTGCCGGCGGCGTTCCCGACCGGGCCGGCAGCCATCGTTTCCGCCAGGGCCGTGCGTCCCGGTGGAGTCGCGATGACGGCTTGCGGTGAGGACGGCACATGGAAGCAGTAAAGCCCGCAACGCAGCGTGCCGTTGTAGAGCACCTGCGTGCGCTCGGGCACGGCGCGCAGGCGGTGGGCGAGCCCAAGGTTGGCCGTGAAGACAGCCGCCCGCCAGCCCGGAAACCCCCGTTTGAGCGCGTCGCCCAGCGCCGCATATAGGCGCGGCAGATCGGGGTCCCGCCCGAGGCGCTCGCCATAGGGCGGGTTCGCCACCACCAACCCTGGCCTGCCCGCCTGCGGTTGCAGATCGACCAGTGCGCATCGCTCGATGCGGATCTTCTCCGCGAGGCGCGCGCGCACCACGTGACTGCGCGCCATCTGCACGGCCATCGGATCGCTGTCGGAGCCGAGAATGGCGTTGTCCCGCATCCCCTTGGTTCGCCGTGCGCACGCCTCTTCCAGCAACTCGGCCCAAACGATCGGGTCGTGCCCGCGCCATCCGAGGAATCCGAAGTAAGGGCGCAAGAGACCTGGCGCGGTGTCGAAGGCCATGAGCGCCGCCTCGATAGGCAGGGTCCCGGACCCGCACAAAGGATCCGCGAACGGCGCGCCCGACTCGGCCAGCGCGGGCCAGCCGGCAGAGACCAGGAGGGCCGCGGCCAGGTTCTCCTTGAGCGGCGCCGGGCCGCCCTCCTCCCGATAGCCGCGGCGGTGCAGCGCCTCGCCGGAGAGATCGATGCCGAGGCTCGCCTGATCGCGGTGCAGATACACATGAACGCGCACATCCGGCCGGTCGCGATCGATCGAGGGGCGCTCGCCATGCCGTTCGCGGAGCTGGTCCACGATGGCATCCTTGACTTTGAGCGCCCCGAACTGGGAGTGGGTGATGGCGGAATCGACCGCCTCGAACCTCACCGCCAAGGTCCCCGCCGGCGCCACATGCTGGTCCCAGTGGATGGCCCGCACCCCTTCGTACAGGGCCTCGGGCGTGGGCGCCGGGAAGCGCGTGAGGGGCCACAGGACCCGGCTCGCGAGCCGGGACCAGAGGCACGCGCGGTAGGCCGTCGCGAGGTCGCCTTCGAAGTACACCCCCGCGCGCCCGGGCCGCACCGAAGCTGCGCCGAGGGTAGTCAACTCGCGCGCAAGCAACCGTTCCATGCCCTTGGGCGTGGTGGCGAAGAGCGATGAGCGGAGCATTCGCTATCCTCAGAGCCGAGGCCGCGCGGGCCTCAGAAACCGACCCCCATCCATCCGGCAGAGATCATCCCGCGAAACGTGCCCGGATATGCTCATTGACGCAGTTCGGTGGCCGCCGCTCGCCCATGTACCGAGAGCTGCGCGCACCTCGATGGTCTCTCGGAAGCGTTTCTCGGAAATCACCGTTATTGCGTGGAGACTTGCTCGAGGATGGCGACGATCTCGCGCGCCACGAAGATCCGGTTCCGGCGACGGCCGCTGGCCTCGTGAAGCACACCGGCACCGACCAGCTTGTCGACGTTGAGCTGTGCGGCACGGTGGGTCACGTCGAGCACGGCCGCCGCCCGTGGGATAGTGACAGCAGGGGCGGCAAACAGCTCGTCGACGAGTCGCAAGAGAAGCGTCGAGGCGCGTGCCGACTGCAAGCGATCCCGATAGGTCTCGCGCAGATCTAGAAGGCGTTTGGATCGGTCCCTGGCGTCCTGCGCTTGGCTACAAACCCCGGCGAGGAAGTATTCGATCCAGACGTCCCATTCGGCGCGCCGACTGACGGCCAGGAGTCGGTCGTAGTATTCGGACCGATGCCGCTCGAAGAAGGCGCTCAGATAGAGCACGGGCTGCGGCAGCAGTCCCCAGACGCTCAACAAGAGGGTGATCAGCAGCCGGCCGATGCGCCCGTTGCCGTCGAGGAACGGGTGGATGGCCTCGAATTGGTAATGTATCAACCCCAATCGCACGAGCGGCGGCAGATCCGAGCGGGCGTGGATGTAGCGCTCGAGATCGGCGAGAGTAGCGTCCATGAGATCGGCCGGTGCGGGTACGTAGGTCGCCTCGGCCAGGCTGCAGCCGGGCGGGCCGATCCAGTTCTGCGAGCGGCGGAATTCGCCCGGCGCGAGGTGGCGCCCGCGCACGCCGGTCATCAAGCGCTCATGCATCTCGCGCAGAAGCCGGAGGCTTACGGGCAGGTCGGCTAGCCGCGTCAACCCGTACTCGAGCGCCTTGACGTAGTTCGCCACCTCTAGCACGTCCCCTGTCGCCTGCGCCGGTGTGGCTGCCGCCTCGAAGAAAAAGAGATCGGACAGCGAAGCCTGGGTACCCTCGATCCGGCTCGACAGGACCGCCTCGCGCCGGACGAACGGGCGGATCAAGAGATGCGGGTTCGGCAAGGTGCGGGCCAGTCCCGCCAACTCGCCCACCTGCCGATGCGCTTCGGCCGCCAGCCCCGCGAGCTGCCAGGTCGACTCCAGCGGTGGGGGGAGTGGATTCGGCACATAGGCCCAAAAGCCCGTGTGCATCTTGACAACCCGACCGTGGGTAGCGGGGCTGAAGTCCGAAGGCTGCATCGCCAGGCAAATGTTACTTTACTTCGTCCAGCACGCAATAATAATACTTTCTTGCGGAAAAGTATCATATACTGGCCACGCGCATCATTGCCGATCCCCTGTCCGGCCGGCCGGGAGAGGGCGAGGGTGAGGGGATCTAAAAAAGCGCGATTCCTGATCGTGCGTGGTAGCACCTTCGAGTGGGGACGCACCGAGGGAAGGGGTGCGCCGATCGACCTCTGTCCACATGCGCACTGCGCAGCCTACGCTGCACGTGGGGCGGTTGACCGTGGTTCGCCAGGCATCTAACATAGTCTAACATGTTACTGCCGTGGAGGCCTGCATGAACTTCAGCATCCATCTGCCCGATCCCTTGCTCGCCGACCTAGACGCCTTCGCGCAAGCGCAACGGACGAGCCGCAGCGGCATGATCCGGGAGGCGGTGCGCGAGTACCTAGCCCGCCACGCGCTGCAAGCCTGGCCCGCGGATCTCGAGCGCTGGATGCGCGAGCCGTTAGCTGACACGGCCGAGCAAGGTCCGAACTTCGATGCCATCCGTGCCGAGATGAATGCGGCGATGCAGAAGCGTGCAGCCCGAAAGGCCAGGCGCTAATGCGCTACCTGCTCGACACCAACATCGTCAGCGCTTGGGCGCGGAAAAGCTCGTCGGCCCTGATGCTCAAGCTGGCGCAAACGCCACCCGCGGGATTATGCGTATGCACCCTGGTCGAGCACGAGCTGCTCTACGGCTTCGCACTCATGCCCGGGACTCGGGCGGAAGCGATGACCCTGCGCCTGCTCGAGCTCCTACCGAGCCTCCCTTTCGGCAGCGCCGAAGCCAGGCGGGCCGCGACTATGCGCGTAGCACTCGCCCGCGCGGGCAAACCGATCGGCCCCTACGACACGCTGATCGCGGCGACCGCGCTGGAGCATGGGCTGACGTTAATCACGCACAACACGCGCGAGTTTCGGCGCGTGGAAGGCCTGGCCGTCGAAGACTGGCTCGCTTGAAACATCAAGTCCGTAGGCTAATGGTATGGACTCCTCCCCTCCCTAACGGCATCGTGATGTGCCAGAGTGGAGGATGAAACGACCACTTCGACGAAGAGGAGGAGTCCGGATATGAACAGTACGACAATCGGGTTGGACATTGCA
>JALZID010000230.1 GCA_030860485.1 Pseudomonadota bacterium
CGCATCGTCGGCACTCGTCCATCGCCTACTTGTCACCCGTCAACTACGAGAGGAGGATATGTTCAACACCGAACCCGCAACCACCGCAATGCACGGCTTGAATCCCAAGCCGTAAATCGTCCGCGAACGGGGGGAAGTCCAGCACAAGTAAGAATAGATGGCTCATTCTAGTCTCTTGTTTGTATTTGCTGTTCAACGGTGCAGTATCTGGTGTTCCAGTCTTCATATACATATATATCCTATCCATTACTTACGAAATAGATGGCAAAATAGCCATCCGGTATTTAGGTGCTCATGTCAGCACTCTGAGAATGGCATCCGAGATGGCTTACACCCGAGCGGGTCTTCTGTCTCAGACCGGCTTCCATCTCGGCGTTGGGAAGCGCGGCCGGCTGCGAGCCATAGCGTGAAAAGCGCATTCCAGGTCCTCCGGTATGCCGGGAGCACTGTTTGGTGTGCAAAGATCGATGCCGCCAAGCCATGAGGAAAAAGGATAGGAATTGCAAGTTTAAAAGCACGGACAAGACCAATGCCGTACCGGGACCTGGGAAACACGTGGTCCACGAGGTGCGCCGCGGTCTCTCCGCCATGCGCCCGGTGTTACAGGAGGAGCAGACGCCGCGCCCCTGCAGGAGTATGTAATCAGGAAATCATGCCGGCAACCGCCACAGCGGGCGCGGGCAAATCCGTAGGTTGGTTCATACTGCGCCTCCTCGCAATATGTGCTCGCGAAGCATGACAAACGGCCTATTGCCGTCAATCTGAAGGCCTCTGCCACGAGCTGTTGGTCAAGAAGAAACGCGCGACGAGCCCCCAGATCACCATCGTCCAGTAGGCCTGCTCGACAATCCTCGGCCAGGAGCCGTGCAGAAAGGTACAGGACCATGCCCCGATGCGCTGGCCCGAAAACACGTGCTTCGGCAGTCCCATCATGGCGCCGTGGCGGCCAGTCCGTCGTGCGATCGACGGCGGGCGATGTCCAGGAACACCTCTTCCAGTGTATCGCGCCCGTATCGGGCGATGAGGCCCGCGGGCGTCCCGCGGTCCACGATCTCGCCCCCGCGCATCATGAGGACCCGGTCGCAGACCCGCTCCACCTCGGTCATGTTGTGGGAGGCGAGGACGAGGGTTGCGCTGGTCTCGCGTTGATAGTCGATGAGCATCCGGCGTATGCGATCGGCCGTATCCGGGTCGAGCGAGGCCGTAGGCTCATCCAGGAGCAAGACCTCCGGGCGGTTGACGAGGGCCTTGGCGAGCACCACGCGGGTCTTCTGTCCGGCCGAGAGGGTGCGGTACTCGCGCCTCATGAGCGCCTCGATCTCGAGGCGTGGCGCCAGCTCGGCGAGCCTTTTCTTGAGGTTGGGGACGCCATATAGCCGGCCGTACACCGTGAGGTTCTCGGCGACCGTCAGGCGCTGCGGCAGATCCACGTAGGGCGAGGAGAAGTTCATGCGCCCGAGCACCTCGAAGCGGCGATTCCTATGCAGATCGTGGCCGAGCACCCGGATCGACCCCGCGCTCGGGGTCACGAGGCCGAGCAGCATCGCGAGGGTGGTCGTCTTGCCGGCGGCGTTGGCGCCCAAGAGGGCGCAGATCGACCCCCGCTCTATGGTGAAGCTCACCCCGTGGACAGCGCGTACCTCGCCGAAGCGCTTCGATACCTGGTGCACCTCGATCGCCGCCAACCCTAGCCGCCGTGATGTCCTGTCGCCACCCTCCTCATTGCTCATGGTTTCGGGATGTTGCACCTCGGGCAATTTCACTACGGGCGGGCGGGGATGGGATGGCGATGGAACCTTGATATTATGCGGCCGACCATGGCGCTCGATCACACCCCGGAAACTCGGCCCTCCCTACACACGCTGGAGCAGCGCGGTGACTTCATCCGGCGCCATATCGGCCCGGATCCGCGCCAGATCGGGGACATGCTCGGGAGCCTGGGCCTCGCGACCCTGGAGGCCCTCATCGACCGGGCGGTCCCCGCGGCGATCCGTATCACCGAGCCGCTCGCGCTGTCCGAGGCCAAGAGCGAGCGTGAGACGGTCAGCTATCTGCGCCGCATGCGCGACCGCAACCGGGTGTTCATCTCGATGCTGGGCATGGGCTATTACGGTACCGTCGTCCCGGCGGTGATCCGGCGCAATGTCCTGGAGAACCCGGGTTGGTACACGGCTTATACCCCCTACCAGGCCGAGGTCAGCCAAGGCCGGCTCGAGGCGCTCTTGAACTTCCAGCAGATGGTCATCGACCTGACCGGGGTGGAGATCGCGAACGCCTCGCTCCTGGATGAGGCCACCGCGGCGGCCGAGGCCATGGCCATGGCGAGGCGCGTCGCCGACAGCGACGCGGCGGTGTTCGTCGCGGATCGTGACTGCCATCCCCAGACGCTCGCGGTGCTTAAGACGCGCGCCCGGCCGCTCGGCATCGAGGTCGAAGTCGGCGACGCCGAGCGCGAGCTCGCGGGCCGGCGAGTCTTCGGTATCCTGTTGCAATACCCAGGGTCCAGCGGGCAGGTGCGCGACCTCGAGCCTGTGATCACCGAGGCACACGCGCAGCAGGCGATCGCGGTGGTCGCGGCCGATCTCCTGGGCCTCACGCTCTTGAAACCCCCGGGGGAGATGGGCGCCGACGTGGTCGTCGGGAGCTCGCAGCGCTTCGGCGTGCCGATGGGCTACGGCGGCCCGCACGCCGCCTACTTCGCGACCCGCGATCGCTACAAGCGCGCCACACCGGGCCGCATCATCGGGGTCTCGACGGATAGCCACGGCCAGCCGGCCCTGCGCATGGCGCTGCAGACGCGCGAGCAACACATCCGCCGCGAAAAGGCCACGAGCAACATCTGCACGGCCGAGGTGCTGCCGGCCATCCTGGCGGCCTGCTATGCCGTCTATCATGGTCCGGCGGGGATCGAGACCATCGCCGCTCGGGCCCACCGCATGGCGCTCATCCTGGCGCTCGGGCTCGAGCGTCTCGGGTACGAGCTTTCGACGGATTGTTTTTTCGACACCGTGACCGTGCGCGTGCCCGGCCAGGCCCGTCGCATCGCCGCGCGCGCCCGCGAGTCCCGCATCAACCTGAGGATCAGGGACCCGGACCACCTCGGGATCGCCTTCGACGAGACCACCCGGCGCGCCGATCTGTGGGCGCTGTGGCGGGTCTTCGCCACGCGCGCCGAGGCGCTCCTCGACATCGAGGCGCTGGATCGAGAGGTCGTTGACCGCATCCCGCAAGACCTCCGGCGCCGCAGCCCCTTCCTGAGCCATCGGGTGTTCCAGTCCTATCATTCCGAGACCGAGATGTTACGTTATTTGAAGCGCCTGGCGGGGCGCGACATCGCGCTGGATCGGGCCATGATCCCGCTCGGGTCCTGCACCATGAAGCTCAACGCCACGACCGAGATGCTGCCCCTCACCTTCCGGCAGTTCAGCGCCATGCACCCGTTTGCGCCGCTGGATCAGGCTCAGGGCTATAGGCAGCTCTTCGAGGAGCTGGAGGACATGCTGTGTGCGATCACGGGCTTCGACGCCTTTTCGCTGCAGCCCAATGCCGGATCGCAGGGCGAATACAGCGGGCTCCTCGTGATCCGGAAATACCACGAGAGCCTGGGTCAGGGACACCGCGACGTGTGCCTGATCCCGGCCTCGGCGCACGGCACCAACCCCGCGAGCGCGGCGATGGCGGGCTTGAAGGTCGTGGTGGTGGGCTGTGACGATGCCGGCAACGTCGATGTCGCCGATCTCGCGGCCAAGGCCGCGCAAAACGCCGATAGGCTCGCGGCGTTGATGATCACCTATCCCTCCACCCACGGCGTCTTCGAGGAAGGGATCGCCGAGATCGCAGAGGTCGTCCACGCCGCGGGCGGCCAGGTCTATATGGACGGTGCCAACCTGAATGCCCTGGTCGGGATGTGCCGCCCGGCCGACATCGGGGCCGATGTCGCCCACATCAATCTGCACAAGACCTTTTGCATCCCGCATGGCGGCGGCGGGCCCGGCATGGGTCCGATCGGCGTGCGCCGGCACCTGGCGCCGTTCCTGCCAGACCATCCCGTGGTCGAGGGGGTGAATCCCGCGGCCGGTGGCGGACCGACCATCGGTACGGTCTCGGCCGCGCCGTGGGGCTCGGCCAGCCTCCTCACCATCCCTTGGGCCTACATCGCGATGATGGGCGTCGAGGGGCTCACCCTGGCCACATCGGTCGCGATCCTGAACGCCAACTACATCGCCGCGCGCCTCGCGCCGCATTACCCGGTCCTGTACACGGGCAAGAACGGGCGGGTGGCGCACGAGTGCATCCTGGATCTCCGGCCCATCAAGTCGTCTTGCGGGGTGACCGTGGACGATGTCGCCAAGCGCCTCATCGACTATGGCTTCCATGCCCCGACCATGTCCTTCCCGGTGGCGGACACCCTGATGATCGAGCCGACCGAGAGCGAGAACAAGCGCGAGCTGGACCGCTTCTGCGAGGCGATGATAGCCATCCGCGCGGAGATCGCCGAGATCGAACGCGGTGAGGCCGATCCCCGGGACAACCTGCTCAAGAACGCGCCCCACACCCATCGACTGCTCATGGCGGAACGCTGGGACCGACCGTACACGAAGGAGCGGGCCTATTTCCCGCTCAAACGCACGGGCATCGACAAGTACTGGCCGCCGGTCGGCCGTGTGGACAATCTACAGGGCGACCGCAACCTGGTGTGTACCTGTCCGCCCCCGAGTGTCTATGAAGCGGCTTAGGCCGAACCTTTTAGGGCATAACAAAGGGGTATCCGAGCATGACCACCACTCTCGTCATCACCGTCATGGGGATAGACCGGCCGGGACTGGTCGAGGCCCTGTCCAAGGCCCTCGCCACCCACCACGGCAACTGGTTGGAGAGCCGCATCGCGGTTCTCGGCGGGCGTTTCGCCGGGATCCTCTTGGCGAGCGTCCCGGAAACCGAGGCGCGCGCCCTGCAAGAGGCACTGGCGGCCCTGGAGTCCGGGGGGCTGCGGATCACCGTCGAAAACAGCAGCCCGGAACCGCGGACCGGCGAGTTGCGAACGGTGAAGCTCGAGTTGATCGGCCAGGACCATCCCGGGATCGTCCGGGATATCTCCGAGGCCATCGCCCGGCGCGGGGTCAACATCCAGGAGTTCTCGACCGAGTGCTTGAGCGCCTCCTGGTCGGGGGAGGCCCTGGTCAAGGCCGTCGCGGAGCTTTCCGTCCCGCGAAGCGTTCCGACCGCCGAGCTTCGCGGTCTCTTGGAGGCGCTGGCCAACGAGCTCATGGTCGATGTCACCTTGGACGATCTGCCGAGCGGCTAGGCACACCTGCGGTAATGAGCGGGATGCCTCGATCGAAGAGGTGGCCCATGGCAGAAAAAGGGATGTCGAGGGCCTGGAAAGCACTACGCTGGTTACGGCGTATTAAACGCCCGGTGGGCGGGGATGCGCAAACATGGAAAGAACTCCAAAAGGCCCTCCGGATGAGGCTCCTGAGGAACAAGGTCACCGATGAGGAGATCGCTGCGGTGGTCTCGAAGTGGACCGGGATCCCGGCCTCGAAGATGCTCGAAGGCGAGCGCGACAAGCTCTTGTGCATGGAAGAGGCCGAGCACCGGCCGGTGCTCGGCCAGGGCCAGGCGCTCAAGGCGCTGGCTACGTCATCACGCAGGCGCGAGCGGGGATCTCCGATCCGAACCGCCCTTACGCTCCTTTCTGTTTTTGGGACCGACCGGGGTCGGCGAGACCGAGGTCTATGAGGCCATGCGCCGCGCCGTCATGGAGAGCGTCGGGCAGTTCTTCCGGCCGGAGTTTGTCAACCGCATGGACGCGGCCGCGGTCTTCCATTCCTTGACAAGGAGGACTAGATCCAGGCGATCGCCGAGATCGAGACCCGGCACCTCGCCGCCGGGCTGGCACCGCAGGATTCAAGTGTCCCCGGCCGGGCTGGCGCACCTAGCCGAGTCGGGCTTCGACCCGGTGTACGGCGCCCGCCCCTCGCGCCATCTCGAGACCCCGCTCGCCCGGGAGCTCCTGGCCGGCCGATTCGGGCCAGGCGACACCATGTACGACGCAACTGGCCCTTCTAGCAGCGTGTCGGACTAAGGTTGAACGGTAAAGCGGAGGCGCAGGTGCTGGACGCGACCATCGTGGGTCGGGTGGTCATGAATGCTGGAAGGATGGTGAAATGATGAGGATCGGATCGATCCCACCCTGGTTTTCAACCCTTCAGCACTGCCATCCGACGGATGTTCCATGACATCGTCACCAACGACCACTCTCCGCGC
>JALZID010000231.1 GCA_030860485.1 Pseudomonadota bacterium
GCCAAACTCACTACCAGAAAGGCTTACGGTTTTCGGACCTATCATGGGCTGGAAGTCGCTTTGTATCATGCACTTGGCGCTCTACCGGAACCAAAGTTCACCCACAGATTTTCCTGAGGAGGGATATATACTGGCCACGGTCATAAATCGCCTTCTTGGATCCCCTCTCGCTCCGGGAGGGCCAGGGCGGGGGATCAAGAAGCGCGATTTGTGATCGCCCGTGGTATAACAAGAATATAATGATCGGACCTCCTCGAGTACTCGTTATAACGGCATCGATGAACACCCCGGATATCAAGTTGACGCAATCCCGCGCGCTGCCCTCGAAACGCGAGGTGGATACGCTCGCTCATTGGGTGATGCTCCTGCCGGTCGAGGGCTGGGAGGGACTCGATGATGCGCTCCCTTATGGAGAGACGCTGAAACGGCGCTACGAGCGCCAGCCGGCGGAGCGGCGCAAGCAGCGCTGCCTCGCCGTCGATCTGCCGAACCCGCGCGCGAGCCACGTCGCTTTCGCCTGCGTCACGGCCGAGATAGGGGCCTTCGAGCTTTTGACCCTGGCGCGCCAGCTCCTGGCGCCTCACGTCGCCCTCGAAGCCTCGGCGCTCGGCGTGTGTGTGTGCGGTTTCGAGGGGCCGGCCGCAGAGCGCATGACGGAAGCGCTGCTCACTGCGGCGCTGGCCGCGAGCACGGAGATGCCGCGCTTCACGGCCAAGAAGACCATGCCGGCGCGGCTCGAGCGCATCGAGATCTACGGCTGCGAGGCCACCCACGGCTTCGAGCGCACCTATGCCGAGGCCGAGGGCAACGGCCTGGCCCGCCAGCTCACCGGCCTGCCGGCCAATGAGCTGACACCAGGGCACTACCGCCGCTGGGTGACAGCGCTCGCCAAGGGCGAGGGCTGGCACCTGGAGTTTCTGGATCTCAAGGCCCTCGCGCGCCGCAAGGCCGGGGCCTTCCTGGCGGTGGCCCAGGCCAGCCCGGAGCCCGATGCCGGGATCGTCTACCTCAAGCACGGACCGCCACGCGCGGTTCGGAGCGGCGGGCTCGCGCTATGCGGCAAGGGGATCTGCTTCGATACCGGCGGGGTGAACCTGAAGCCCGCCAACTTCATGCTGGGCATGCACAAGGACATGCAGGGCAGCGCCGTGGCGCTCGGCACGCTCTTGGCGCTGACACGCCTCAAGGTGCCGTTCCCGATCGAATGCTGGCTGGCGCTCGCGACCAATCATATAGGCCCGAGCGCCTACAAACCCAACGACGTCGTCACGGCCATGGACGGCACCACCATCGAGATCGTCAATACTGACGCCGAAGGCCGCATGGTCCTGTGCGATACGCTGATCCTGGCATCGCGCGCTAAACCCGCGCTCATCATCGACTTCGCGACCTTGACCGGGGCCTGCAAGCGCGCGCTCGGCAACGGCTACAGCGGGGTCTTCACCAATCGCCCCGAATATTACGCGACGCTCATCGAGGCCGGACGCGAGAGCGGCGAACGGGTCTGGCCCTTCCCGCTCGATCCCGACTACGACGAGGCGCTGGAGAGCACGGTCGCCGATATCAAACAGTGCGCCGAGGACGCCCCGGCCGACCACATCCTGGCCGCGCGTTTTCTCCAGCGCTTCGTCAAGGACGGCGTCCCCTGGATCCATATCGATCTCTCGAGCGGCACGCACAAAGGCGGGCTCGCACACATCCCGAGCGACATCACCGGCTTCGGCGTCCGTCTGGCCCTGCACCTCCTCCTCGACAAGGGGATCCTGGGGCGTTCGTCGGGGAAGGCGGCCCGGACATAGCGGAGGCGGTGCGCCGCCGAGCGGACAGGGTTCGTCTTCGGAATATAGCCCGTAGTCAATTTCAATCCCTTGCCACCGCTTTGATACTCGCCTGGGCTCTTTCGATGACCATCAGCATGGTCATCTGATCCGCTGCTCCGACCGCGGTCAGCAGTTCGCTGAGCCAGGCGTGCTTTCTCAGGGTCTCGTGTTGAGCGATGAAGTGGTTCGTCCCTGCGAATGTCCAGCCGCCTTTGAACTGCGCGGGCTGGGCCGCCAGCGCCGTGTGCAAGTCGGCTAGTTTTTCCGCGATCGCATCGGTCTTCTCTTGGGCCAGGAGCGCCGCGATCTGCACGGCCCGCAGCGCGATCTTCGTCTGCGCTTCAAGCCGATCCTCGGCCAAGAGGGCGGCGATGCGGGACTCGGACTCGGCGAACCCGGCCATTCGTGAAATAGCTCTCGGCCGCGAGGTCGTCCGGATGGCGGCTCAGCCATCGCTCGGACACAGCAAACGCGTCGCGAAACGCATGGGGCTTCTCATGATAGATCCCGTGCGCCGCGAAGTTAGGCACCCGCATCGTGCGGGAACGCGCGCAGGACCTCCGCGTAGACGGCCGCCGCCTTGCCCCATTCTTCGAGCGCCTGCGCCGCCAGCCGCTGGCCGGCCTCACCCCTAGTGCGCATCCCTTGCGCGTGGAGCGCGTTGCCGAGGTTGTTCTGGCTCATGGCCCAGTCGAGCGGCACGCGCTCGCGGGTGCGCTCCTTGAGCGCCTCCCGGTAGGCGGCGACCGCCTCTTCGAGCCGCGCCGTCCCCGCCTCCCGCCCCCCGAGCCTCCAAAGCGCGTTGTCGAGCTTGTTCTGGGTCGCGGCCCAGTCGAGCGGCACGCGCTCGCGTGTGCGCGCTTCGAGAAGCTGGCGATACAGCGCGATGGCCTGACTGAGCGCGGCGTTGTCGCCTTGCTCATCCCCCTGCGTATAGAGGGCGTTGGCATGCCGGTCAAGGTAGGCGGCGCGGGTCTCTCCCTCGGCCGCCGGCACGAGATTGGCGGCGGCCCGGAAGTGATCGGCTGCATTTCGGTAACGCAGGCGCGTCATGGCGATCCCACCTTTCTCCGCACGCACGGCCGCGGCGCTCAGCCTGCGCCGGAGCACCGCTTCCTGGGCCTCGTTCGTCACCGCCTCGGCCCGCTCGATCGCAGCGAGCTCCGCCTCCTCGGCGCGGGTGAGCAACGCATTCGCCCGGTCGTAATCGCCTCGATCGACCGCCCCCCGCGCCTGCCCCACGAGCGCCCCGATCTCCGGGTCTTCCACCGCGAGCGCGGCCATGCGCTGGAGGGTCTCCTTGTGGCGTCGGGCGATCTCTTCGAGCTTGGCCGGCAACCGTTCGAGGGGGACATCCGTCTCCTCCAAGATCCGGAAGAAGCCGATCAGCGCCCCTTCGGTCGTTAGGAGCTTCTGGCTCAGCTCTCGGACCTTGGCTTGCGCAGTGCTGTCCTCCCGCGCGATCGCCAGCATCGTTTCCTTGACCTGCTCATGTGTCAGTCCGAATATGATGGTGCTGTCCCGGATATCGCCGCCGGCCGCGACGCCACCGGACGCCTTGACCTCTTCCACGGCCATCGCGGTCCCACAATAGGCCGCGAGGAAGACGGCGAGCGACAGCGGCCGCAGCGGGCACGTCACGGTCATGGCTCTGCCGCGGGCGTGTCGCCCTCAATGCGATGGTGCTGCCCGAGATGGAGCCCCCGGCTGCCGCACCGCCGACCGCTCCGACATCCGCGTCCGGGGATGGCTCTGCCTCAAACGGAGGGGTCGCAGGGGGGGTCTTAATCCGAATGTACGCATTCTGGATATCACCGCCGGCGGCAACACCACGGCGGGCCTCGACCTGCGTTGCCCGATCCGCGCTCCAGCCCCATACGGCCAAGCCGCCGATGCCCAGGGTCCAGACGAGGAGAGTGATGAGGCGCAGCAGGCGATAGCTGTCCGCCGGGTCGAGCTGCCCGAAGATCGCCTTGCCGAGGACCTCCCGGTACAGGAGGAGGACGATGCCGAGTGCGATCCCGGCGATTCCCGCGATCTGACCCAGGGTCTTCAACAGCTCCCGTTCCATGATGGCCGTCCTCCCGCGTCCGACAGCCGCTCGCTGTCGGTCGTAGGATAGACTCCGTCGCAGGGTATTGCCACAACGCAGGGGAGGTGGCGGTGACCTACAAGCAGGCGCAGGGTGCGCCATGCGCACGCGGAACCGGGGGGTTATCCTGGCTTGATGTTTCGTCACGCCCCTGTTCCCTGTGCAAACGAATGGGAATGCCTATACGGGCACGTAAAGCGGAAACAGTTCTGCTCAGATCTGGTGAAGAAATCTGCTCCGCGTCCCTAGTAGTCAATCGTTCTAAAACAGAGCGATAGCACAGAAGGTATATGCGCCTATGAGATTCGAGGAGAAGGCTATGCACGATGAACGAGAAACCGCTTTGGGCATGAGTCGCCGCGAGATACTGGCTCTACTCGCGGCAGCCGGAGGCGCAATGCTTGCGGGACGCTCAAGTGCGCAGGCTGGCTCCGCCAGCTCAACGGACGGCGAACTGCCATCCTGTATCGTGACCCCGGAGCAGACAGAAGGACCGTATTTTGTCGATGAGCGTCTCAACCGCTCCGACATCCGGATCGACCCCGCGGACGGAGCGGTGAAAGCTGGTATACCGTTGATACTTCGGTTTCGCATCTCTTCGATCAACAATGCTGGTTGCACTCCTCTCGCGGGGGCTATCGTGGATATTTGGCACTGTGACGCGGTGGGAGTTTATTCGGACGTTACCGACCCGAGTTTCAATACGGTAGGGAAGAGGTTCCTGCGCGGTTATCAAGTCACGGATGTGAATGGCGGTGTGCGGTTCACAACCATCTATCCGGGGTGGTATCGCGGCAGAACGGTCCACATCCACTTTAAGGTGCGTGTCAAGGTCAACTCGGGACACATGTATGAGTTTACGTCTCAGCTTTACTTCGATGACGCGATCACCGATCGAGTGCATGCGCACAAACCCTACGCCAGCAAGGGACAACGGACTGTGAAGAATGACGGAGACGGTATCTTCCCGGACGGTGGAAGCCAATTGATGCTCTCGCCAGTGGAGCACGGTCAAGGCTATGCAGCGACGTTCGCCGTCGGACTTCAGGTGACTTGAGGATTCGTTGGGTTAGAAATGGGGCGCGCACGACCTAGGTCGAAGCCTGGCCGTTTCGGCGTTTTTCCTTCTGGATTTCGCCCCGGCCGCTCGCCGCTCAGGCGGTCCGATCTCGGAGTCCTCCAACAGTTCGACATCCATCCACTCGACCTTGGCGTCGCGCCACACGGCTACGGGATTGCCCGCCTGCTTATGGAGCACGAGCGCCTTGCGGACCGCAGCGCGCAGCGCCGCTTCGATCTTGCCTTTGTCCGCCAGGATTTGCCCTAAGTCCGTTCGGGGTCGGTCATGAGAACTGTTCCATCAAAGTTGTCCAGACCGCGGTTACGCCTGATCCGGCGGCGCGGCCGGCGGTGATGAGTACGGGTAGCGTGCGCCGCTGGTACCGCTCAACTCAAGCGCCGTTGGATCTCCAACCGGGGTTGCTGGTGCGCCAAAGGTACCCTTCCCTATCGTCGAGATCCACGAACCTGTGTCTAACATGCGCCGTGTGACCCTCATCGGCGCGGGGCTTGCGGGCTCGCTCCTCGCCATCTATCTGGCGCGGCGCGGCCATCGCGTCACGATGTACGAACGGCGCCCCGATCTGCGCTCGGTCGAAGTCCCGGCCGGCCGCTCCATCAACCTCGCGCTCGCCAACCGCGGCATCGCGGCGCTAGCCGAGCTGGGTCTCATGGACGATGTCGTCAAGCTCCTCATCCCCATGCGCGGGCGCATGCTGCACGACGAGCACGGGCGCCTGGAGCTTCAACCGTACGGGCAGCGGCCGCACGAGGTGATCCATTCGGTGTCGCGCCCCATGCTCACGGCCCTGCTCCTTGACGCGGCCGAGGCGACAGGAAGGGTCCGGATCCGTTTCGGCAGGCGCTGCGACGCGGTCGATCTCGCCGGAGAAACGCTCACCCTGTGCGATGAATCAGGCAGCCGGGAGGACATCGCCTTCGAGGTCGTGATCGGCTGCGACGGGGTCAATTCCTCGGTCCGTGAGGCCATCCTCGAGGCCACATCCGGCGCATGCAGCGAGGAGCCGCTCGCCCACGGCTACAAGGAGCTGAGCATTCCCCCGGCCGCGGGCGGCGAGTTCCGCATGGAGCCGCATGCGCTCCACATCTGGCCGCGCCGGGAATACATGCTCATCGCCCTGCCGAATCTCGACGGGGGATTTACGGTGACGCTCTTTCTTCCGCACGAGGGCCAGGACAGCTTCGCCGCCTTGACGGAGGAGGCGCGGGTTGCCGCCTTTTTTGAAGCGCGTTTCCCCGATGTCTCCGCCCTCATGCCCCAAGTCGCTGCCGAGTTCTTCCGGCACCCGACCGGCAGGCTCGGCACCCTCCGCACCCGGCCCTGGCAGGTCCGTGATCGGGCCCTCATCCTCGGCGATGCCGCGCATGCCATCGTGCCCTTCCATGGCCAGGGGATGAACTGCGCCTTCGAAGACTGTAGTGCCCTGGACGCCTGCCTGGAGAGATGCCCGGACGATTGGGCGCAAGCATTCGCCGAATTCGAGACCCTGCGCAAGCCCAACGCCGAAGCCATCGCCGACCTCTCGATCGAGAACTACCTCGAGATGCGCAGCACGGTGCGCGATCCGAAATACCAGTTGAAGAAGGCCCTGGGGTTCCGGCTCGAAGACCGCCATCCCGAACGCTTCATCCCGCGCTATTCGATGGTCATGTTCCACCGCATCCCCTACGCCGAGGCAAAGCGCCGAGGTGTCATCCAGGACCAGATCCTGGAGGCGCTCACGGCGGGGGTCCACGAACTCGCCGACGTGGATTACGCTTACGCAGACCGGCTCATCGCCGAGCGGCTGGACGAGATAAGCGAGTGCTGAACGACCGCCGTCCGCGGAGCGCGGAAGGCCCCCGGGCGCCAGGCTGTGAGTGGAAACATCGGCACCGGTCGTGGCCGCCCGCCATCCCTCGCGCTGCCAATTCCCTGGATGCTACGATAACGCCTGCATGGCCATCCGAGCCCGCATTTCTCACCACCACCCTGCTGCGGCCGCCGATCCGCTCGCGATGGGCAGTGGTGAGAAATGCGGGCTAGCCTTCCCCTCTGTCTTACGGAACCTGCCGATGCCCGGGGGGCGGACCGCATCATGGGTCTGAAGGAAGGGCTCCGGCGCACGCGCGCGCGCTTCGGCGCCGGCCTCGCGCGCCTCTTCGGTACGATCGGCGGGGAGGGCGCGGTCGAGGAGATAGAGGGCCTCTTGCTCGAAGCCGATGCCGGGGTCGAGGCGACCCAACGCATCGTCGCGAACCTGCGGGATCGGCTGAAACGACGGGAGTTGAACGATCCGCAGCGCCTCTACGACGCCCTCCGGGCCGAGTTGATCTCGATCCTCGAACCGGTCTCGACGCCGCTGGTGATTCCCCGGGGCCACGATACGCCGTTCGTGATCCTGGTCGTCGGTGTCAACGGGACCGGTAAGACCACCACCATCGGCAAACTCTGCGCCCACCTGGGCGCCCAGGGCCGGTCGGTGGCCGTCGCGGCCGGCGATACCTTTCGGGCCGCCGCCCTGGCGCAATTGGCGGCCTGGGGCGAGCGCGCCGGGGTGCCGGTCATGGCCGGCGGCGAAGGGGGCGATCCGGCGGCGGTGGCCTTCGAGGCCCTGGAGAAGGCCCGGGCGCGGGGCACCGAGGTCTTGATCGTGGACACCGCGGGCCGGCTGCACACCCAGGCCCACCTCATGGACCAGCTCAGAAAGGTGTGCCGGGTGATCCGCAAGCTCGATCCGAGCGCCCCCCACGAGGCGATGCTGGTCCTGGACGCCACGACCGGCCAGAATGCCCTGTCGCAGGCGACCGAATTCCATCAGATCGTCGCGCTCACCGGGATCACCCTGACCAAGATGGACGGCACGGCCAAGGGCGGGATGGTGTTCGCGCTGGCCGAGCGGCTCGGCACCCCGATCCGCTTCATCGGGGTCGGCGAGGGACTCGAGGACTTGCAGGGATTCGACGCCGCCGGGTTCGTGGATGCCCTGCTCGCGGAACCCTGAGGCTCAATAGGACTCGTAGGATCAGCAGTCGTAGGAGAAGAGTGCTAACATGCCGACCATCTGTCTTGGGGGAATCAGCGATGATGAACGAATTGCGACCGGCGTTGCCCATCGGTTCTCTGGATGCCTACATCGAGGCGGTGCACCGCATCCCCATGCTCACGGTCGAGGAGGAACGCGAGCTAGCGGAGCGCTATCGCCGTCATGAGGACCTGGATGCGGCCCGCCGCCTGGTGCTCGCGCACCTGCGCTTCGTGGTGCGGGTGGCGCGGGGCTACAACGGTTACGGTCTTGCCCAGGCCGACCTCATCCAGGAGGGGACGGTGGGTCTCATGAAGGCCGTCAAGCGCTTCGACCCCGATGTCGGCGTGCGGCTGGTGTCCTTTGCCGTCCATTGGATCCGCGCCGAGATCCACGAGTTCATTTTACGCAACTGGCGCATCGTCAAGGTCGCCACCACCAAGGCCCAGCGCAAGCTGTTCTTCAACCTGCGCTCGGCCAAGAAGCGCCTCGGCTGGCTCTCCGGCGAGGAGGTCAAGGGGGTGGCGCAAGACCTCGGTGTCAGCCCGAGCGCCGTCACCGAGATGGAAGAGCGCTTGAACGCCCACGACACCTCCTTCGATCCGCTGGATGACGAAAGCGGCGCGCCGGCCCCCGCGCAGTACCTGGTGGACCTGCGTTATGAGCCCGGAGCCGCAGTGGCGGCGGCCGAGGACCTGGCGCGGGATCGCGAGGGCGTCGTGCGCAAGGCCCTGGCCGGCTTGGACGGGCGCAGCCGCGCGATCGTCGAGAAGCGCTGGCTGGCAGAGCGGAAATCGACCCTGCATGAGCTGGCGGCCCAGTTCGGCGTGTCGGCGGAACGCATACGCCAGATCGAGCAGAATGCCTTCAAGAAGCTGCGCGCGGCGCTCGGGGGCTTTCCCGGGCTCTTGCCCTCCGTTTGAGGCCGGCATCCCCGCCGTCGAGGGCCGTTGCGCCGCGAATGTAGGCCGGTAGCCGGCCGCTGCTGATTTCCCATGTCCGAGGTGGACGGCGTGCCACCATCCTTCCCCCTGCCACCCGCCGATTCCGGCGATAGCGCGGCATGGTCGGGCCTCGCCTCTCGAATCGATGGCGAGGTCCTGGCGGACCCCCTCACGCGCATGCTCTATGCGACGGATGCCTCTCCCTACGAAAAGCTGCCGCTGGGGGTCGTGCGTCCCCGCCATCGTGAGGACTGCATCGCCATCGTCCTTCACGCCGCCCGTCACCGCATCCCGCTCATCCCGCGCGCCGCCGGGACCAGCCTGGCGGGACAGTGCGTGGGCGAGGGACTGGTCGTCGATGTCTCGCGCCACATGACGGGGATAGTCGATATCGATGTGGCGGCGGCCCGCGTACGGGTGCAGCCGGGGGTGATCCTCGAGGATTTAAATGATGTCCTTGGGAACGATGCCCTGGGCCCACACGGGTTGCAGTTCGCCCCCGATACCTCGACCGCCAACCGTTGCATGATCGCGGGGATGATCGGCAACAACGCCTGCGGCGCGTATTCGATCCGCCACGGCACGACGCGCGACCATGTGATCGAGATCGAGGCCGCGCTCGCGGACGGGACGCTGGCGAGCTTCGGTCCGCTCGACGGCCCGGCGCTGGAAGCCAAGCGGCGCTTGCCCACGCTCGAAGGTCGGATCTATCGCGAGGTGTTCGAAATCATCGATGCCCACCACGAGTTGATATTGCAACGCTACCCGCGCCCCGAGGTCCTGCGACGCAACACCGGCTACGCCCTGGACGTCTTGGCGCGCGGCCGGCCGTGGGTCCGGGACGGGCCGCCCTTCAACCTCGCGCGCCTCCTGTGCGGCAGCGAGGGGACGCTCGCGCTTGTGACCGCAGCGACGCTCGGTCTCGTGCCGCGCGCGTCGGAGCGGCTCCTCCTCTGCGCCCACTTCGACACGCTCATGGGCGCCGTGCGCGGGACCCTCGTCGCGATCCGACAGGGGCCGGCCGCGGTCGAGCTGATCGACCGGCGCATCCTGGAAGAGACCCACCACCACCTCGAACAACGCGACAACCGGTTCTGGATCGAAGGCGACCCCGAGGCGGTCTTGGTCGTCGAGTTTCAGGGCGAGGTTCGCGAAGACCTCGAGGCGCGTGCCTTCGCTCTCATCGAAGACTACCGGGACGAAGGTCTCGGCTATGCGTTTCCGATCGTGCGACCGCCGCTTGCCGGTCGGGTCTGGGACCTGCGCAAGGCCGGACTCGGTTTATTGATGAACAGGCCCGGCCCCGGCAAGGCCGTCACCGTGATCGAAGACACGGCCGTGGCTCTCGCCGATCTGCCCGAGTATGTGATGCGCATCCAGGCGCTCATGGAGAAGCACGGGATCCGCTGCGTATACTACGGTCATGCCTCCGTCGGGCTTCTGCATTTCCGGCCGGAGCTCGATCTCAAAGACGCCGCGGACCGCGAGCGGTTTCGATCGATTGCTCGCGAGGTCGCCGATCTGGTGGCCGAATACGGCGGTTCCCTGTCGGGGGAGCACGGCGACGGGCGGCTGCGCGCGCCGTTCGTCGAGCGCATGCTGGGTTCCGAGGTGCACGCGCTGCTCCTCCGCCTCAAATCGGCCTTCGATCCCGAAGGGATCTTCAACCCCCAAAAGGTCCTGGGTGCGCCGCCCCTCGATCGTGACCTGCGCGTCGCCATCCGGAGAGACCCGGTGCCCACCTATTTCGACTGGCACGAGGACGGCGGCCTCCTGGGGGCCGCCGAGCGCTGCAACGGCTCGGGGGAATGCCGCAAAGGCGCGGGACGCGGCACCATGTGTCCGTCCTACATGGCCACCCTGGAAGAACGGCACGGCACGCGCGGCCGGGCCAATGTCTTCCGCCAGCTCCTGACGCAAGCGGACGCGCGTGTGGCCCTGTCGGACGAGCGCCTGCGGGACGTCCTGGATCTCTGCATCATGTGCAAGGGCTGCAAGTCCGAATGCCCGGCCTCGGTGGACATGGCGCGCATGAAGTCGGAGTTCCTGCAGCACTACCACGATCGGCACGGCCTACCGCTGCGCGCGCGGGTGCTCGGGGAGTTCGGGCGCATCCAGCGCTTGGCGGCGCGTGCTCCGGGGCTCGCGGGTCTTCTGATGAACGACCCGCGGATCAAGCGGCTCCTGGGATTCAGCGCGGCGCGGATGCTGCCGGTGCCGGCGCGCGAGACCCTGAGCCGTTGGTTTTCGCGCCACCATCCGCATTCAGGCGCTGGGCAGGCGGGAAGCGTGATCCTGTTCAATGACCCCTACACGGAATACCACGAGCCCCACATCGGCATCGCCACCGTGGAGGTCTTGGAACGCGGCGGCTTTCGCGTCACGCTCACTCACGGCGTGGAGTCGGGGCGCGTGCAGTTGAGCCAGGGGCTATTACGCAAGGCGCGGCGGCTCCTCGATGCCGCCATCGCGCGGCTTTACCCGGCGGCCGCTCGGGGCGAGCCGATCCTGGGTCTCGAACCCTCGGAGATCCTCACCTTCCGCGACGAGGCGCCGGATCTGGTGTCCCCGCACCTGCGCGACCAGGCCCGTGTGGTCGCGAGCCGGGCGCGGCTCTTCGAGGAGTTCGTGGCGCAAGAGGCACAGCGGTTGGGAACCCTGGGGTTCGACGCGAAGCCGCGCCGGCTCTTGGTCCACGGCCACTGTCACGCCAAGGCGCTCTGCGGTATGCGCCCGCTCCTCGAAACCCTCGCGATCCTGCCCGAAGCCCGCACCGAGGCGATCTCCTCCGGCTGCTGCGGGATGGCCGGGGCCTTCGGCTATGAATCGGAGCACCACGAGCTGTCGATGCGGATCGGCGAGCTGGTCTTGTTCCCCGCCATCCGCCGCGCGGCCCCGGACACCCTGGTCGTCGCAAACGGCACCAGTTGCCGACATCAGATCCGGGACGGCGTCGGGCGGCGTGCCCTGCACCCGGCCGAGGTGTTGCGGATGGCGTTGTCGAACTGATGCCCCCTATCACTCGCGCACGCGGCACCGATCGGAGAGCGTCGAGCTCGACCATCGCCCGCCGCGACGGCGTCCGAACGGCTTCCGGATACGGAAAGGATCACGGGGCACGTGCCGTAAAATAATGAGACTGACGACATGGCCGGTGCCAATAGCTGCGGTAGACTTTTTACCAGTTACTCGCGCAGAAACAAGGAGCGGGTCTATCCTTTAGCCGACGCCTTGGCCCAGGCGGGCATCGACATCTGGATCGACCGCGAGGAGATTGATCCCCTCGACGATTTCCCCGCCCACATCCGTGATGGCTTGGCGCGCTCTCACGCCCTACTGGCCTGGTACACCAGAGTATGCCCAATCGAGTTATTGCCAGAAGGAGCTCACCGCCGCGTGGATTTGCACGAAGCGGCTGACCCGCGACACCCTCTCTCGCATCCTCATCGTCAACCCCGAAGAAGGCGTTGCGCACATCGCCGTGGGCGATGTCGGGCGACAAAACTACCTTGCCGCGCCGAAGGACGCAGCTTCCTATGAGAAGTTCATCCAGACGATCCGCGACAAGCTGGCCGGCCTTTCGGGTAACTTTGCTGCGCTCCATGAGTTTAAGAGGCCGGACTGGCATCCCGCGTCACAACCCGGATCGTCACGGTTCGTCGGTCGGTTGCAGGAACTCTGGCGCATCCACACCGCGCTTAACCCGGTGGGCATCTCGGATCACGAAAACCCCAGCGTGATGGTTCAGCTCACTGGACTGGGTGGGATCGGCAAAAGCCTGCTGGCCATCGAATACGCCAAGCGCTTTGGTGCAGCCTATCCCGGGGGCATCCACTGGCTGCGCGCCTATGGGTTCGATTCCCAGAAGCCGGCGGACTCCGAAGCCCAGGAGCGCGAACGTCGAGATCAAATCGAAGGGTGTAGCTCTGATACTGAGACCTCAATGCACCGTTCGTTTAGGCAATAGCACGACATTCTCGGGGATCTCGACGATGCGTTGGTAGGTGCTGGACAACAACTTCCAGGCACGCGCGAAACGCTCGCTTTGGTGGAGGGCGCGCAGCGTCAAGATGGCCTGCCCCCGGCCTGGCGCCAACGCATTCCCGAGCGTTTCATCCGTTGGGTCGCGAGTGTCTTGCACGCGGCTTCCACCACCCCTGAACCAATGGGGAGGTTCTGCGCTTGCACCTTCGCAAAGCGCACGCGGTGACGGTGGCGGCGGAAGTAGGCAAGCTCGGTCGAGAGCTTTCTCTTGCGCGGGTGGGTGTCTCTGAGATGGCAGAGCGCCCGGATGACCTTCTCGGCCCCGCAGGACCCCGGGTGTGCTTGCCTTGCGCCTTGGCGCCCTGGCGCTTCTGTGTGCGCGCCCCGTCCTTCATCGGGACCATCACCCCATCGAGGGAGATGGCCACCGTGACGGCTTCCGGGGCGCCGTCTCCTCCGCGCGTAACGCCGCCTCGAACCGCTCGCGCTCGGCTTCCCAGCGCTGACTCAGCTGCTTGGGTAGCCGGTCCAGGCTCGATTTCATCCTGTACCTCCCAAAAGCATTACATCCATGTAATCCCGGTTCGAGGGGGTCATGTTCCCCAATTCCCGGAACAAATCCTCCCCTTCTTGCGGCGTCAGATGCGCTACCACAAAGGCAGCCTGCCCGGCCCCGAGCGGCGTCCAGCGCCCCTCCACTATCCCCGCCCGTAGCTCCAGCGGGCACAGCGTCCGCTCCCCTTCACCCCCGCGCCGATATAAACTCCGCATCGCCCGCACCGGGCCCGCCGCGCTCACATAGCTTTCCTCACAGCGCACCACCTGCCGATACAACTCACCCTCGATCGTCACCGCCGGCAGGTCCACATCCAACCGCGCCAATCCTCGGGCAACACCTCCCGTTCGGCCGCCACAACGTACTCATGCAACTCCCGCTCGAAGCACTCCATATCACTGCGCGGTTCTTTCGATGACCGTCGCTCGGCGATGAACCGGGATTACATGGATGTAATGCTTTTGGGAGGTACAGGATGAATGCCTGCAGCCGATCGAAGGCCTTCTCAGGGGTGACAGGTGCGGTCTGTTCGTGGGAAACTCTCATTGGGGCAGCCCTCCGG
>JALZID010000232.1 GCA_030860485.1 Pseudomonadota bacterium
TGAGTGCATCCTTCATCGGACGCAGCTCGGGACGTATCGCACGGGCGAAATCCGCCAACACCAAGGCATCGATGCGGTCGGTCTTGGCCAGCTGCCCCGTGGCCTTGGCATAGTCGCGCACCTGACGGGGATTGACCACAACCACACCGCCAACCCCGCGGCCATCAGCGAGGCCGCAAGCGCATGTTGGAGGTCCGGTCGCGACTTTGAGGGTCACGACGAGAAGCCGCGCTGGGCGGTAGACGCCTACGTTAGCGACGTGGCCACTCCGTGTCGGGGATGGGCGCGGGGTGTCTCGCCCCGCGACGCCTTTGCGACCAGAAGCGGCGGGGCTTTCCTGCTCACGCGCGAGAACGAGTGGTATCTCGAAAGACTCGCGAAGGCTTCCGCGGACGCGAGCCGGGTCTGGAAGACCGCATGGTACGCGGCCCGCGGGTGAACACGTAGGAATAAACCGCAGACGATGGACGAGAGAAGCCGTTCCCTACCCTCGCTCGAGGAAGGGACCGCAACCGCGGAGCGGCGGCGCATGCTTGAGGAGAATCAGCGCCGAGCGCGCGAAATCGACCCCCACTATGCCGTATGGCAGCCCGACAAACTCTTCATGGCGGTCGGGGTCGGGCGAAGGCGAACCGCCGTCGCGTTGCTTCGAGAGGGGACGTCTTTCCCAGAGACGGGAGACGCGTGCCTTGGAGGTGGGATTTGGTGGCATGGGTTGGCTCGGCGAGCTCGTTTGCTGGCGGATTCGCGAGAGGGATTTGCATGGAATCGAGCTCGACGCGTCGAAGGTGGCTCGAGCCAGAGAGTTCTTGCCGCAGGCCGACCTCCGGGTGGGCGCCGCCACGGAGCTGCCCTGGCCCGACGCCTCCTTCCGACTGGTGATCACGTCCACGCTCTTCACGTCCATCCTGGATCTCCGCGTGCGCCGACGGGTCGCCCAGGAGGTGGTACGAGTCATGGTCCCTTCCGGAGCCCTTCTCTGGTACGACTTTGCCTTCGATAACCCACGTAATCCGCACGTGCGCGGAATCGCCTATACATTCCCGACGCGTTTTTGAGTAAGGATCTGTAGGACACCTCAACCCAAATGAGATAACAGTCTCTAACAGGCTGTTGAAAAACCATTCAAGACTGGAAGGAATAGAGGTTACTGACAGTAAATAGGGTGCGAGGGTGGGAAGAAACAGTGCGCTCGGCCTTGGTGGATGCCCCCATGTTCTGCGAGGGGTGCATAGATGAGATGATGGACGACAACCGACACCGCTTTCTCCTAGCGGGGTACCGGATGGAGCAGGCTCCGCATCCGTACCAGGTTGTAGGCCGCCATCGTGAGCACAAATTGAAAGTCGACACGCGCCGTGCCCCGAAATTTGGTCTGCCGGACCTGTCCAATGGTCTTACCCCACCCAAAACACTCTTCGATGCGTTTGCGGATCCGTTGGCTGATGAGGTAGCCGGGCTGCCGAGTGGTGCGCCCGTCAATGGCCGAGCCACCGCGCCGCGCCAGGTTTTGTGCCACGTGCGGCGTGACGTGGAGACCGCGGGCTTGCTCGATAAAACCGCGTGTATCGTAGGCCTTGTCCGCGCCCACGGTCATGGGATGGGTGCCGGGAACCTCCGACAACATCTCGATGGCGGTATCGCGCTCTGCCGAGCCGCTTGCACGAACCACTTGGGCTTCGGCCACCAAGCCATGGCGGTTCTCCATCAGCACCTGCCCGGCATAGCAGAGCTTGGCGGGGTGCGCCTGACTCTTGCGAAACATCAGCGCATCGGGGTCTGTCTGGGACTCATGGGTCTCGTTGCACCGACGCTCACCGTGAAAGTTGCGTCCGGCATTGCGATCCGAGCCTTTGGGAGGGTCATCATCGGAGCCATCTTTGCGCCGAAAGCTCTTCTGCGACGCCCAGGCGTCAATCAAGCTGCCGTCCACACTGAAGTGCTCATCCGAGGTCAAACCCGCCGCCTGCGCCCGGCCGTAGACTTCGGCAAAAAAGCCCCGCGCGATATCCGCTTCGAGCAGCCGGTCCCGATTCTTGGAGAACGTCGAATGGCTCCATACCCGCTCGTTCGCGGACAGCCCCACAAACCACCGGAACAGCAAGTTGTAGCCGAGCGCTTCACACAGCAACCGCTCGCTACGCACCGAATACAAGACTTGCAGCAACAAGGCGCGCAACAGGCGTTCCGGGGCGATCGAGGGTCGGCCTTCGATGGCATACATCGCGTCGAACTCCGCCGTCATGCTTGCCAGGGCCTCGTCCACCATGGTTCGGATCGGGCGCAACGGATGCGAGGTAGGCACCCGAGCCTCCAGCGACACGTAACTGAACATCCCGTCTTGACGATCATGTATTCCGCGCACCAGATTGTCCTCCCAAGACAACGTTCCAGAGATCTGATCGCTATACGACATGAAAGTTCCAGTTTTTCAACAGCCTGCTAACCAATCCTCATGACACATTCCAGTTCGCTCAGCGTGACGACCGTACACCTGGCTTTTATCGCTCTATTTCCGTGTTTCTTTTTTTACAATACAGCTATGGGAACCGGCGTGATAGGTCCAGTATTGGGAGGCTATTTTTCCCTAGTATCGCTAGTCTTTACACCAATCCTTCTCATTATTTATTTGGTCCAAATAACACGAACTACACGGTTCTTCACGAGTATAGATCTCGCTTTTTTTTCCTTCCTTTTCTACTTCCTCTTTGTGATCTCTCTCAATTTCGCCAATGGCGCCGAGCGGGACCTTGTCAAGGACCATCTGCTCTCCATCGTTCACCTTGCAGCCGTCTTCATCGTCTTCAGAATCGCACAGTTCGAATCGCCGCAGATGAAATGGACGGGGCTCCTTTGTATAGCCGGCATGACGGCAATCATATTCACTTTTTCAGTTGACGGCTTTTTTTATCTGAAAGAGCAACAGGGCTATGGCGATTCCAGAAGCATGGCGACCTATCAAGGCTTTGCCCGTTCGTATTTCGTGACGTTTCTTGTCGTGCTTCCATTTATGAGGCTGGCGATGCTGCGGTTGGCGATGTATTTCATTTGCGTTCCTGCCTTATTTATTAATGGAGCACGAAGCGAACTGACCGCCATATTGCTGGTGGTCGTTTTAGCCGAACTTTTCTTTGCTAGACCTAGACTGTCGATTGCAGTATTTGCATTGACCCTTGCCTCTCTATTTTTTGTTTTCTCTGACAATCTGATGCAACTCCTGCCCGATAACAGATCCCTTGAACTTCTGGATTTATCCCGGTCGACTTCTTGGGAGGGTCGCCAAGTTTTCTTCTCAAACGCATTACGTACAATCGCGGACCACCCTTTATTAGGGGACTATGGCAGTTATATTCGGACGGGCGGTGCCGGATCGTATGCGCATAACATTTTCTCGGCATGGGTCGACCTTGGCTTTTTTGGATTCGCCTATCTACTATGCATGATGCTGTTTCCTATCTATTTTCTTCTTATTGACACCATTTTTCGCGGGAAGAGGCCAAAGTCTGAAGAACCGTTGTTGGCGCTCATTTTATTATGCGCGACATTGTTCATGCTGTTTACTTCCAAGGACTTCACGTACATGTTGGTCGGCGCTGCACTAGGGAGGTATGCACACTACAGACATATTAGCTATACAGCTCAAGCAAAGCAGCGTCTGATATGGGCAAGGCATTCCAGGGTATGCCAAACCGCCCAACCGCAGTCATCATGACTTACATTCCGCACATCTCGGCGCACATCTCGGCGTAATTTCCCGCAGGGTGAGCGGGCTCAGGGTGGGTGTGGCGCTTCGGCGTCGATGAGTTGCTCGGTTTGCTCCTCCCACTCGCGCAGCAGCTGCTGCACGGCACGGTAGTTCCCGATCGCCTGGCGTAAGAGCTCGGCCTGCGCCGCGGAGACCTGGCGGTGGACAAGCTTGCCCTGCTTCATATGACCCCACTCGTAGTAAGGGCCGTGGCGCGCCGCGGGGTCCTGGGCGCAACGGCAGTTGGGCTTCCCCCACAGTTTGGTTCGCTCCAGCAGAGTACCTGAACACAAGTAGTCGAACGCTGCAAGGTGAG
>JALZID010000233.1 GCA_030860485.1 Pseudomonadota bacterium
TTTCCGGCGTGCGCCGCGCCGCCTGCCGCAGATCCTGCCGGTGAGGGGCCGATGTCGGCCGGGGCGCCCAGCGGGGGCGGACTGCCAGATTCAGCAGTAGCCTTCTCCTGCACACCCGGCTCGCCGCCTGCCGTTTTAGCCGCGCCTTGCATGTCCTTGTCGAAGGTTTCCAGGGCCGCATCGAGGACTTGATCCTCCGTCTGCGCGCCCGACTGCACGGTGCCTTCACCCGCTTGCTGCCGGCCGGCGTCCGCGCCGGTGGCGGACTGCGAACCGGCGTTCGAACGGTTGTCGGAAGCGCTGCTCTGGCTCGTGTCTCCGGCGCTCGGTGCGGCCTGCGGTGTTTGCCCCGCTGTCGTTGCCGGGGACTGTGCCCCGCTCTGTGAGCGGGAGCTGGTCTGCGACGATGACTTTGGCGAGGACGGTGATACGCTTTGCGTGCTCTGTGACTGGGGTTGCGGCATGGTCGGCGTCGTGGGCTGGCTCGGCGGCGTCGAACAGCCGGCGCCGGCCAGCAACAGCACAGCGTGGATGACCAAGGGTCGAAGCTCGTGCAGTGATATCAGGCGCATGAGGGCATCCGGTTCAGTTGATGGGGAAGCGCTTGACCGACCCCACGGTGTCCACGGCCACGCCGTTTTCCAGGCGCGGGCGGAAGCGATTGCCGCGCAGCGACTCCAGCGCCCTGCGTCGCGCCGAGCTGATGGCGTTGGGGCTCTGTTCCGTGATCCGCGCATTGTACACGCGCCCGTTCTTGCTGACGTCGAAGGTGACGGTCACAAACTCGGCCGGGTTCTCCGGAGCGATTTCCTTATCCACGCTGGGGATCGAGAGGCGCAGCGCCGGCAGGGCCACAGGGGTGCTAAACAGCGACTCCAACTTCTTGCGGCCGTCGGGCGCGCCCTGCAGCAATTGCCAGGCCTGCTGGTAGTGCTCCAGGGCCGTGTTCGTGCTGCCGCGCATCAAGTACCAGTCCCCCCAGGGGGGTGAGTGCCTCGGCCCGCGAGTCGGGCGGCAGCTCCGGATGGGCATTGTGAATGGAGACGATGCGCTCCAGGGACTTGGGCGCCGCGAAGAAGCGCCGCTCCATGTCCAGATACTTTTCGTCCTGCGCCCGGGCAAGGGCGTCGCCGTACAGCAGGTCGATGAGGCGCGGGTCCCTCTGGCCGACGCGCTGTTCCGTCAGGGTGATAGCCTTGGAGAACAGGTAGGCCGCCTCGCTTACGGGGTGTAGGCATCGGACTTCAGCAACCCGTCGCGGTAGGCCTGGATCTTCCAGCGCCCGACTTGGTCGTAGATATTCAGCAGCTCTGGATCCCCATCGGCGTAATTGCGGCGGTAGATCCAAAGCAACTGGTCAAAATTCCGGTCCACCGCATCCCAGTCCCGCAACGCGATGTTGCTTTCGGTGATGTTCTGCAGGATCGGCACCTGGCCCAGGCTCTGCAGCCCGCCATTGACGCGCTTGATGTGATGCGCGCGTTTCAGCGCCTCCAGCGCGCGGGTGTGATCCTTCAGTTGTTGGTAGACGCGCCCCTGGCTCAGCAGCTGCTCGCCGAGCCGCGCGTCGTAGGCGCCGTATTCCGACTCCAAGTGCGCGATCTGCTGCTTATGCTGCTCCGCGATTGACAGAAGTTCCGGTGCTGTGGCCGTCGGAGCCGGTTCCTTCCCCGCCGCGGCATCGGCCGGTTCGGCGCCGGACGCACCTGCGTACAACACGAGACAAATTGCTAGGACAGGGTCTGAAGGAACGAGACGGGTGCACATGGGTTGCTTTCCGGATGAGCCACCTAATGCAGAGAGTCACGTTCCCGAGAAGTATAGGAATTTTAAACGCCCTTTTTCGGCAAGAGGAATAGTACTGATGGACCCGTTAGCTGTCAAACACGCGAGATCGCGGTCCAGGATCGGGGACTTTCCGGGCCATGCATCAGCCCGAGGCGCCAGGATTCGGGACCTGTTGGCGTCTCGCGCGAGTGCAGGCCAAAGGGGGCTGTCGGCTCAGGGAGCTGAAGCGGACGAATCGGGTGTCGGTTGGGGTTCAGATGCTATGTAGGGCCACTCGGGCCTTACATTCCGCACATCTCGGCGCGCATTTCGGCGTAATTTCCCGCAGGGTGGGGGGCTCAGCGTGGGTACGGCGCTTCGGCGTCGATGAGTCGCTCGGTTTGCTCCTCCCACTCCCGCAGCAGTTGCTGCGCGCCACGGTAGTTCTCGATCGCCTGGCGTAAGAGCTCGGCCTGCGCCGCGGAGACTTAGCGGTGGACGAGCTGCCCCGCTTCATGTGGCCCCACTCGTAGTAAGGGCCGTGGCGCGCCGCGGGGTCCTGGGCGCAACGGCAGTTGGGCTTCCCCCACAGTTTGGTTCGCTCCAGCAGAGTACCTGAACACAAGTAGTCGAACGCTGCAAGGTGAG
>JALZID010000234.1 GCA_030860485.1 Pseudomonadota bacterium
GGCAGACGCAGAGACGGCGCGCACCCGAAAAGACACACCGACCGGCAATAGAGTCGGCACCACCTGGGCGATCCAACTCGGGAGCTTCAGCAGCAAGGCCAACGCCAAGAAGCTGCGTGATCGCTTACAGAAGCTCGGCTTTCAGCCTTTCGTCGAGCGCATCACCGTGAAGACCCGCAGCGTATTCCGGGTGCGCGTGGGGCCCGAGAGGGTACGCCACCAGGCCGAGGCACTGCGCGCGAAGATCCGGAAGCAGGCCAATCTCGACGGGGTCCTGGTGCGCTACCCGTAGCCCGCATTTCGCCACCCGCTCCCCAGGGACCCGTCTCCGGCAGCCGCAGCCGCCATCGCACCCTACTGCCGCAAGCACCACACGTTCCTCGATCGCTCGAAACGGGTGTCGCGGTTCCTGACTCCGCGGCGAAGTCCCAAGCGCTCCCGCGGCAAACCCGGCGGGTGGCGCGGATCGGTGATCCTCACGGAAATGGTTCGGAATTAGTTCACAGATCCGCAGGCACCGCCGCGCTAGACTTTGAAGCTACTCCGGGAAGCCCGCGGCCTGCGCCGTCCTCCCGGGCCGATCGGGGGGTGACGACAATGCGGGAAAACGGGACATTGCTGGCGATCATGGCCTTGGCCGCGGTGGCCGTGCTCGGCGATGCGCCGGGCGGGGGTGGTTGGGCCCCGACCCAGGCACGGGCCGACGCGCCCGCGGCGCGGGACCCGAGCGTCGCGGGGGGCGAGACCTGCGACAGCGATGCGGTCCTGCGACAGATCGATGACCTTTACCAGGGCTTCCAGCGCGATGTGATCATCGCCACCGTGCCGGACCCGATCGATTCCCAGGCCGGCTGGCTCTTCGATGCGCAGCTCGAAGCGATCGTGGGCGCCATAGAACGCAAGATACTGGTCGAGAGCGCGGGCGCCAAAAGCGACGCGGACTCCGGTCAGCTCAACTACACCCGCGACCGTTACGTGCTACCCTGGAACTGCGCGGCGCGGGCCGGGGAGCGCGCCTCAGGGGACGCCGGCGGCGCACGCCCCGTGGACCCACGCGAGGCGCCTGGGCTCGTGGTCTTCCGCAACCGGAACCAGAAGCGCCTGCTGCTCCTTTTCTTGATCGGCGAGACCCCGACCTTCGGCATCCGCGAGATAGCCCTGTCACGTGCCTTGACCGCCGCGGCCGAGGGCTGCGGACCCACGACGCTGATACGCCTCATGGCGCCAACCTTCACCGGGTCGGCCATGTCGCTGCGCGCCGCCATCGAGCGCTGGTGGGAAAGTAAGGATTCCTGCCCGACGGCACGTTTCAAGATCATCTCGGGAAGTGCCTCGGACTTCGGGAACAAGGACATCATCGAGCAGCCGTTACGCGCGTCGGTGTCGGTAAAACCTGGGCCGGCCGTCAGTTTTCAGGCCACGGTGATCCCGGAAGAGGCCATCCTCCACGCCGTATACCGGCACCTCGAAGACCGGGGCGCCGATCTGAACCGCGAAGTCGCGCTCCTGGCCGAGGCCGGGACGTCCTACGGCCAGTCCGCCTACGGGGGCATGGTCCTGACCTTCCCGATGCGCCTGGGCCGGCTACGCACTACGGGCGGGGCAGAGGCATCCCACAAGGCCGGTGCTTCGACGCCGAACGGCCAGGGCCTATTGCGGCTTGGGCTCGACGAGCTCGGCGCGCCGAGCGATCTCTTCCCGACCTTCTTCCCGAGGATCCACAACCCCTCGGACGAGCTGGTGCTGGGCCATCTCCTGTCCACCATCTCGAAGGAGAAGTACCGCTACGTCGGCCTGCTCGCGACCGATCCCCGTGACAAGCTCTATCTTGCCAGGCTCATCCGTCAGTATTGCCCGGACGTCGCACTGTTCACGGTGCAGAGCGATCTGCTCTACGCCCACCGCGATTACAACACCTACCTTAAAGGCATGATCGTGGGTTCCACCTATCCGCTCTTCAACAGCAACCAGTTGTGGAGCCCCCCGTGGCAGGGTTCGACCCAGCGCCTCCAGTTCCCGCGCAATATGGCCCAGGGGGCCTATAACGCCACCCTCGCGCTGCTCGATCGCCGCGAGCTGGTGGACTACGGTGCGCCGTTCGGGTCGCAGCCCGGCCGGCCCGAGCAGCAGCCCGCCGTCTGGCTCGCGGTGGTGGGCGACGAGGCGCTCTGGCCGCTCAAGGCGGAGGTCGGATACCGCCATCTCCTGCGGGACGAGAAGAACCGCGCGGCGGACGAGCGCAGCCCCTATACCTACGTCAACACCCTCCCTCTGCCGCCCACCGCAGCGGAACGACTCTACCGCCTGGTGGCACCGCGGCACTTCCAGCTCGTGGGCTGGCTCGTGACCTGGGGCCTCCTGGCGCATGTATGGGTGTGGGGCCGACAGTACGCAGAGTGGCGGCAGATCGGCGTCAGCGGCTGGGAGTGGTTGTGTTTCTGGGCGCCGGCCGTGGTCCTGTTCTTACTGGGCTTGCTGTGGTGGTGGGCCAGCCCCGCAGGGCCTCCCCTCGACGGGGTCCGGGCCGTCGAGAACGACGCGAATGTCGGACGGGCGTTGTTCGCACTCCGCAGCGCCAACCTCCAGAGTGGGGTCTCCGTGCTTACCCCCCTCCTGTTCGTGACTTTGGCAGCCTATCTCCTCGCTTTCGCCCAACTCAAGCGCCTTCGACTGCTGCGCGAGCGGCGCACCGAGCCGGCCTTGCAAGAGCGCCTCGCGCAGCGCTTCGGGTCCAGCCTGGATCATACCGGGGCCGAGCACAGGGGCTGGGGCGAAGTCAGTACGCTCGAAGGCGCCATCGAGGACGCCGCCTACCGCGCCCCCTGGCGCAGCGATTGGCGATGGACCAGCATTGTGCTCTTCGTCGTCCTCGGGGGCGCGGCATTCGGCCTCTTGCGGGTCATCCCGGCAATCGATAGCAGGGCGTGGCACTACGTGCTCGTCCTGGCACAGGGCGCGCTGCTCCTCGGGGTGCTCCTGTCCTATGGCCAGTTCGCGGTCCTGTGGCGAGAGCTCCGGAAGCTCCTGCAGCATTTCTCCATGCACCCCATGGTGGGGGCCTTCGAGCGCCTGCCACGGCGGCTCATCGGCCAGTTTCGCTGGAATCCGCTACCGGAGATGCCGCATACCGGCCCCTTGCTGGGGCAGTATTTCCAGCTCCTGGCCCATCACATCGATGTCGTGAATACCGTTGGGGGCTCGGCGCGCGAGGTGGCCGAGGCGGGGCTTGAGGCGACCCAATCGACCCATGGGCGTCTGGCATTGGCGATGCCCCGGATCGCCGCGGTCGTCCGCACCGAGCGCTGGTTGCGGCCGCCCCTCACCTCGGCCCCGGAGGCCGCCAATCTCGCGACCCCCGCCGCGCCGACCCACGACCCGCGCCAGGTATGGTTCGACCGCGCCGAAGAGCTCATCGCCATCCATGTGGCGCAGTACATCAACTATGTGTTCCTGCACCTGTGGAATCTCTTGACCTGTGCGATGCTGGCCTTGCTACTCCTGCTGTTCGCCAACGGCGCTTATCCCTTGCAGCCGCAGCAACTCCTCAACGCCTTCCTGTTCGCGATCGCGGTCACCGTGGTCGGCTGGACCTTGCGGGTCCTGGTACAGATCAATCGAAACGATCTGCTGTCCCGGATCCAGAAGACCGAGCCCAACAAGACCACCTTCGATCGACCGCTGGTCGCGCAGTTTCTGCTTTACGGGGTCGTGCCCCTCCTCACGCTCCTGGCCACGCTGTTCCCCGGCATAGCCGGGGTGTTTTCGTGGGTCGCGGATATCCTGAGGCTCGTGAAGTGATGGGGCGCATCCTGAGGCGCCTTAGGAACCGAACGGCTTGCCGTCGATGGTGAGCGCCACGACGCCCTTGTCCAGGACGTAGGTGCAGGCCACCGGCGGATTGCCGGCGCCGCCGCCCTTCCAGTTCAGGGTCACCTGGCGTTCCCCGTCGCTGACCGTGTCGTTCGGCAGGCCCAGGATCACGTTGGTGTGCTTGCGGACCGCCTCCGGACAGGCCTCGCGCGCATTCTCGGTGAGGGCCTTCGTGGTCAGCATGTAAGAGTCGGTGGCCATCTGGCGGGGATCTTTGTCTTGCATCATCACGGCGATGATACCGATGCCGAAGACGAAGAGGATGCCGAGGAGAAGCTTCTTGGGCGTAAATTCCATAGGACGATGCTCTCTAGTGGCTGTTCGATGACGGTAGGGTTCTCGGGGAGGTCTGTGCGCCCCGGGTTCCAAGGATAGGAAAACACAGCCCACGCTACAAGCACGACGGGCCGGGGCCTGGATCCGATCAGGAACGTCATGCTGCGCTGCGTCATGCATTCTACATTGCAAACCCATTACAATGCCCGGTGAGGGGGTGCCGCAGAGAGACGCGGCGGAGGGACAGGCAGCGGCACACGAGCCATCGCGTAGGGACGGGCGCATCATTCGACCTTGCGGTCGGCGGCGGCACCCCGCGGCGAATCAACAGAGGCCTCCGCGCTATGACGAGCTTGCAGCTGCTATTGCTCATCTGGATCGCGAACGGCGCCCCGGTTCTGGTGCATGCATTGTTCGGGACGCGCTTCGCTCATCCGGTGGATGGTGGTGCGCGGTTCCTGGACGGACGCCCGTTCTTCGGTACCGCCAAGACCGTGCGCGGGGTCATCGCCGCGGTCTCGTTGACGACGCTGGCCGCCCTAGGTCTCGGACTGTCGCCGGGACTCGGCGCGCTCATCGGCTCCGCCGCGGTGGCAGGCGATCTCCTCACCAGCTTCATCAAACGGCGCATGGGGCTCCCGCCGAGCAGCCGGGCGCGCGGACTCGACCAGGTCCCCGAGTCCCTGCTGCCGGCACTCGTCGCCGCCCCCCGCCTCGGCCTCGCGGTGGCTGATATCGCCCTGGTGGTCGGGATGTTCGTGGTCCTCGCGGTCGGGCTGTCGCCGGTCCTGTGCCGGATCCACGTCCGCGAGACGCCTCATTGACGCGGTGTCTTCCGGCTCTCGCGGCGAGACCGTCGCCGCGTATCGCCGGGATCCTGAACCTCACCCCCGATAGCTTCTCCGACGGCGGGCGGTTTGCGGAACAACGGTCCGCGATCGATCACGCGCTCCGCATGGCAGAGGAGGGCGCCGATGTCATCGATGTCGGCGGCGAATCGACGCGCCCCGGGAGCCTGCCGGTGCCTGCGGCGGAACAGGCGCGGCGCGTCCTCGGCGTCATCGAGGGCCTGCGCACCCGCCTCCCCCCGCACGTGCCGATCAGCATCGACACCACCCGGGCCGACGTCGCGGAGGCGGCTCTCGGAGCCGGTGCATCGCTCATCAACGACGTCTCCGCCGGACGCCACGACCCGCGCATGTTCGGGGTGGCGGCGGCCCGCGGGGTGCCGCTCGTCCTCATGCACATGCAAGGCACACCCGCGACCATGCAGGAGGACCCGCGCTACGAGGACGTGGTCGAGGAGGTGCGCGCCTTCCTGCTGGAGCGCGCCCGGGCCGCGGAGGCCGCCGGTATCGCGCCCCGGAACCTGATCATCGACCCAGGCATCGGGTTCGGGAAGACTCGGGAGCACAACTTGACCCTCGTGGCCCGACTCGGGCGCCTGGTGGACACGGGCTATGCGGTGATGCTGGGCGCGAGCCGCAAGCGCTTCATGGGCTCGGTGTGCGCCGCAGAGGACCCGTCGCGATTGGTGGGTGCGACCTGCGCCACGACGGCGCTCGGGGTGCGAGCCGGGGTCGGGTGGTTCCGGGTACACGACGTAGGGCCCAACCGCCAGGCCGCCGACGTCGCCTACGCCGTCGTGCACGCCGACCAAGGCAGGCGTTTATCGACGTAACACAACCCCGGTGGCGTGGGGCAGGGCGGCGGCCCGCTCCCGAGTCGGTGCGTTGCTCATGCTGGCCGCTGGAGCATCTGAGCAATAACGCTGACGCTGAGGGCAAGGATCAGCGTATTGAATCCAAAGGACAGCACGCCGTGGATCAACACAAGCGTACGCATGGACCGCGAGGTCACCTGTACGTCGGACACTTGACAAGTCATTCCGATAACAAAGGCAAAGTAGGCGAAATCCAGGTAGTTGGGGTTTGGGCCGCCTGGAAAGTCGAGCCCCCGGTCGTTGCGGCTATGCGGTTGCCGGGATGTGGCAGAGTAGAAGAGATGCGCGTAGTGAAAGGTGTACACGGTGTGCGTCAGGCACCAAGAGGTTGCCACCGCGATGGCTGACTGGACGATGTGGAATCTTGAATGCGCCGCGGCGATGTCTTTGGAGGGACCCAGCAACAGTCCTACGGTCAGTAGGCTCATGACCGCAGCCATGACGACGACGACGAATATGACCGTCCGTCCGAAATCCTGAGACTGGGCCGTACGCTGGATATGCTTGAGATCGGCGCGTACGATGGTGTTCCACGCGAGTACCAAGCTGCAGATCGCAAAGGCGTTCCACGTCACGATCGCGTGGGTCGCGATGTGCCAGCGGCCCGAAGCCGCGTAGGCCACAAACACCGCGACGAGCGCGGCATAGGCCAGGCGATGGTGGGCGTCGAAGATTGCGGCGCGCCCGAGGATCCATCGGATCACGGCAAGGTCCTTCTTCTCCAGAAGGGTCACAAGCAGACGCCCGTAGCTGGCGTCGCGGCCTACGCCCGGAGACTGACCGAGGGGATCGCGGGCCGAGGGAAATGGCGGGCCGCAAAACGAACCGGCCATCGCGCGGGTGCTATTCCATAGCACGCGGGAGCGAGCCCTCAGCTCGTCGGCCGCTTCAAGGCCAGGGTCAGCCCATCCGCCACCGGGAGCAGGGCGACGCGCACGCGCTCATCGGCGTGTACGAACGCATTGAAACGCCGGATCGCGTCCGTGGCCGGGTCGTGGACCGCAGGGTCCGCCACCTGACCCGACCATAGGACGTTGTCGACCACGATGAGCCCCCCCGGCCGGAGCAGCTTGAGGCACAACTCATAGTAGTCCCGGTAGCCCTCCTTGTCGGCGTCGATGAAGGCCAGATCGAAGCTCCCGGCGCCGCCACCGGCCAGCAAGGCGGCAAGGGTCTCGGCGGCCGGGGCCAGCCTGAGGTCGATCTTGCCGCCGACCCCGGCCTCGTCCCAATAGCGCCTCGCGATCGCGGTCCATTCCGCGTTGACGTCGCAGGCGATGAGCCGCCCGTCGGGCGGCAGGGCGAGCGCCACCGACAGGGCGCTGTAGCCGGTAAAGACTCCGACCTCGAGCGCCCGCCGGGCCCCCATGAGCTCGCACAGGAGCGCCATGAACTGGCCCTGTTCGGGGGCGATCTGCATCTCGGCCTCGGGGAGCGCCGAAGTCTCGGCGCGCAGGCGCCGCAGTATCTCGGGCTCGCGCAGCGACACGCCGAGGAGATACTCGTAAAGCCGCTCCGTGAGCTGGATGGTCTTGTTGGTCACAGTGATCCTCTGCAGCGGGCACGACCGCGCTTCGACATGTATCATAAGGGCCCGATGTCATCAATAGCCCCGCAGGATCGATAGCCTGGATGGTCGATACACCCCTCGGTCGATAGACCCTCGAGAGCCAGAGGCCGATGGCCACTACCCCCCAAACGGTGTCTCGCACCGACCGCCCCGCCGGGACACGGCTCTTGGTGCAGCTCACCGATTGTCATATCCGAGCCGACGCCGGCTTCACCTACGACGGGATCGACACCCGCGAGTCCCTGCAAGAGGTCGTGGCCCTGATGCGAGCACGGCATGGGCTGCCCGACGCCGTGGCGCTGACCGGCGATCTCAGCGACGATGGGAGCCAGGCCGCCTACGCGTGGCTGCGCGGGTGCTTGACGACGCTCGCGGTCCCGGCCCACTGCATCCCCGGCAATCACGACGACGCCGAGGTCCTGCGGGCGGTCCTGCCGGGCGACAACGTCCATGTCACCGATTGGGCCGAGCTCGGGGGCTGGCAGCTGGTGCTCTTGTCGAGCGCGGTCGCGGGCCGGGAAGGCGGCTCGCTCGGCCGCGGCGGGCAGGACACCCTGTCGGGATTGCTGCGCTTCGCGGGCCATGCCCCGACCTTGGTCCTCTTGCACCATCCCCCGGTCCCGGTCGGCAGCCCGTGGCTGGACACCATGTGCCTCGACGACGCCGCGGCGTTTTTCGAGGTCATCGACCGCCACCCGAACGTCCGGGCCGTGGTCTTCGGTCATATCCACCAAACCTACGATGAGGCGCGTGGAACGCTGCGTTTACTCGGCACCCCCTCGACCTGCGCCCAGTTCACGCCCAGGACCGAACGCCACGTGAAGGACCTCGAGATGGCCGGCTATCGCTGGTTCCTGCTGAGATCGGACGGGGATTGGGAAACCGGCATCGAGCGCCTGTCCTGACGCGGCTCTGCACGCGACACGGCGCGATCGGAAGGGAGGCACCCTGCTCGTCAAAAGGCTCGCGGACTGCGCGGCCATCCTGGCCCACGACGGCTGTCGGCTCAAGGAGCTGTTGCATCCCGGAAACGACGCGGTGGATATCCCTTATTCGCTGGCCGTCGCGGTGGTGGGTCCGGGGCAGGGCACCCATCCGCACCGGCTCGAACAGACGGAGGTCTATCATCTCCTCTCGGGGAGCGGGGTGATGCACATCGGCGGGGAGGAACGACCGGTATGCGCGGGTGATCTGGTGTTCATCCCACCGGGCGAGACGCAGTGGATCGAGAACCCGGGCATCAACCCCTTGGTGTTCGCCGCCATCGTGAGCCCACCCTGGCGCGCCCAAGACGACCGAAGGGTCGAGTCACCGGCTTGGGATTAAACCGCCATGGGCGGGCCGCTGAGCGCCCCAGCGACTACTCCGCCGGTCGCGGCGGGCGCGAATTGCCCACACCGCGACGCGGTGTTCGATGCATTTCGGCTTCGCCTGTCCCCGCAGGGGTTGACAGGGCAGCAGCACGACCCGCGTGTCGTCCAGCGCTGGGACGTCGTCACTCTGCGGCCCGGCTCCGATCCGCTGGTGGCGCTTTCGGTGCGTTCGATCCGCCGCCCCGGACGCCGGTCGTACCCAGCAGCTTGAATATCTGAACGACGCAGCCGCGTGCCTGCGCGACGGCCGGGTCGGCCTGCGGCAGCTCGCCGGGTCGGTGCTCGCGACCTTGCCTGAAAGCGCCCGGATCCTCCTGGAGAAGACGCAGAAAACCTCCAGGCCGGACTTGGACCTCGCTCTGAAGCGAAAGAAGGAGATGGAAAGATGAAACGCAAAAACCTTCATATCGGATCTTCGTTTGAAGGCTTCCTTGACGAGGAGGACATTCTTGAAGAATGCACCAATACCGCGATCAAGCGCGTCATCGCCCGTCAGGTTGAGCAGGCCATGAAACAGCAGGGCCTGAGCAAAGCGGCGATGGCCCGCCAGATGGGGACCAGCCGGTCCGCCCTGGATCGCCTTCTCGATCCGGAAGATGCCGCCGTTAACCTCGGCACGTTGCAGCGTGCCGCTTCGGTTGTGGGGAAGAGGCTCCGGCTCGATCTCGTAGATGCGCGAGCATGAAGAGGGAGAACTACTGTGGCGACGCTTGAACACGGGCTAGAATGGGATCCCCGAAAGCACATGGGGGCTTCGTATGGCACTCGCGCTGCGTGATAACGCTTACCATACCTATGCGGACTATCTTGCCTGGCCCGAGGATGTCCGCTACGAGCTGATCGACGGCATGGCTTACCTCATGGCGCCCGCGCCGGCGTTGGACCATCAGGACATCGCCGGGGAGATCTACTTCCAACTTCGGCGCTCCCTGGAGGGCAGATCCTGCCGGGCCTTCATCGCGCCGGTGGACGTGCGTCTGCCTAAGGGGGAGGAAGTCGATGAGCAGGTCGACACGGTGGTGCAGCCGGATGTGTTGGTCGTGTGCGATGCGGGGAAGCTCGATCGACGCGGCGTGCGTGGCGCCCCGGATTTCGTGGTCGAGGTGCTCTCGCCGGCTACCGCGAGTCACGACTACCTGTTGAAACGCCACGCCTATGAGCGTGCCGGCGTCAGGGAATACTGGCTCGTGCACCCGGCCGATCGGATGCTCACCTCCTACCGCTTAGTGGATGGGCGGTACGGTGAGCCCGTGATGCAGGAATTGGCGGGCTCGACCCCCGTTAGCGTGCTACCGGGGGTGGTGATCGCGTGGGACCCTCTGGTCTCGCGCCTGCCCAAACCGGATCTTTGAGGTTCAACGTAGGGGTGGGGTTCTGGACAGAAATGGAACAGCGCTATGGCCGGTGACTCAGTGACTCGCAATACGACGTCTTCCTCGGCTATATGCCGAAGGATGGGGGATGTCTGCTAAGATGAGTACAAACGTTTCCGCATCGCGTTCTCCTTTGCCGGAGAAAAGCGAGCGTTCGTCGCCCAGGTCGCCGCCATTCTCGCGAAAAAGTTCAGCGAAGACAAAATCCTCTACGACAAGTACCACGAAGCCGAATTCGCGAACTGGAAGCTCGGCCTACTTCTGCAGGAACACTACCACGATCACTCGGGCTTGATCGTCGTTGTGGTGTGTCCCGATTACAGTACGAAAGATTGGTGCGGCTTGGAATGGGTCGCGATCCACGGAATGCTAATGTCCGGCAAAGATCGTGAAATCATGCTTTGCCGCTTCGAACACGCCAAGCTCCAAGGCCTACATGAAAACGCTGGCTTCGTCGAGCTCGACCACAAAACGCCAGAACAAGTTGCCAAGCTCGTCCTCGAACGCCTAGCCATTAACGAAGGCAAACCCAGGGAGTACTACCCCGAGAAAGGCGAACCACCGAAAACCTCCATCCCGAACAACCTTCCCCGCCTCCAGTCCTTCTTCGGGCGCGAGATGGAACTCGCGGCGATCCGCGAGGCCCTCGACCCGGAGAACCGCACCTGGGGGCGCTTATCGATGGGCCGGGCGGGATGGGGAAGACCTCGCTCGCCGTGCGCGCCGCCTACAACTGCCCGCCCGGCCAGTTCCAGCGCATCATCTTCCTCTCGGTGAAGGACCGGGAGCTGGACGACGACGGCGTGCGCAAGCTCACCGGCTTCATCCTGCCGGGGGGCTGCTCGAAATGCTCAACGAACTCGCCCGCGAACTGGGGCAGCCCGACATCGCGAAGGCGCCACAGGACCAGCGCATCCGGCTCCTGCTCGACGCCGTCCGCCCCGCGCAGGCGCTGCTCATCCTCGATAACCTCGAATCCCTTACCAAGGGCGACCGCGACCAGCTCTTCACCTTCGTCAAGCGCCTGCCGCAGGGCTGCAAGGCCATCCTCACCAGCCGCCGCCGCATCGGCTCGGGCTCGGAGCTCCTAATCCTTGAAAAACTCGACCAAGCTGCAGCACTCGAGATCCTCGCCGACCTCGCCCGGCGCAATTCGCTGCTCGCGAAGACCAGCGAGGCGGACCGCATCGCCGTTTACACGCAGACCGGCGGCAAGCCGCTACTCCTGCGTTGGGTGGCCGGGCAGCTCGGGCGCGGAAGCTGCCGCACCTTCACCGATGCACTGCACTTCCTGCGCAGTTGCCCGCCGGACAACGACCCATTGGAGTTCATCTTCGGCGATCTCGCGCGGGAATTCACCGACAACGAGACGAAGGTTCTCGTGGCGCTCACTTACTTCACCCTGCCGGCAAAAGTACAGCACATCGTCGAGCTAGCCGGCCTCGACGAGGCGCCGGTCGACACCGCCTTGCGCACCCTCGCCAACCGCTCCCTCGTCGTCCCCGACCAGGAGGAGACGGCCTACGCCCTAGTGCCGATGGTCGCCGACTTCCTGCGGCGCAAACGGCCCGAAGTCGTCGCGGAAACCGGCGATCGGCTGGAGCAGCGCGCCTATGCGCTGATCGTGGAGAACGGCTACAGCAAACACGACCGCTTCCCGGTGCTCAATGCCGCCTGGCCCACTGTAGCCCCCGCCTTGCCGCTCTTCCTCGCCGGGCCGAATGATCGGCTCCAGACCGTGTATAGTGCGCTCCACGTGTTTTTTGAATTCACGGGCCGCTGGGATGAATGGCTCTCGCTCAGCCGACAGGCGGAGGCCAAGGCCATGGCGACGGGCGATCATGCGAGCGCCGGTCAGCGTACCTATGATGCGGGCTGGGTTCACTATCTGCGAGGGCAAGCGGACGCAGTGCTGACGTGTGCGGACCGCGCGGCGGCGCACTGGCAGACCGCTAAGGCTAGTGCCCCCGAGCGCGCCTTCGCTATCCACTTGCGCGGCCTCGGTCACCAGTTGAAGGCGGATTACCCCGCCAGTATCGCGGCCTCCCGCGAGGTGGTCGAACTGTACCACAGCTTGTCCGCCGAGAGCGAGAATTTGGCCGCCGCCCTAAGCGGCCTCGCCCGAGCCGAGCAGAAATCCGGCGATCTGGCGGCGGCGGACCGGGATTATCGTGAGGCGCTGCGGATAGCCCGAGCGGTCGACGCAGTGTCTGGCGTGGCCAACTATACGGGCAATCTGGCGGAGCTGGCGCTCGACCGGGAAGACTGGCCGGGGGCCGAGACCCTGGCCCGGGAGGGGCTGGCCTTGTCCGAAAAGCTGGGCCGCCAGGAATTGATCGCCGAAGACTGCCAACACCTCGCCAAGGCCCTGGTGCGGCAGGGCAAGCCCGCCGAGGCCCTGCCCCACGCCCGGCGCGCGGTGGAGATACTCATCCGGCTTCGCTCGCCTCGCCTCGAAGGCGCCCGAGCGACGCTGCGGGAGTGCGAGTCTTGACCGTCCATTTGGACTGAGGAATTGGAACCCCGCCCTAGCTAGGATTACGCGGCGACCGTGTTGGGGCGGCAATGACGAGCCCCTGGCGACCGGGCCGGAGTCCGATCGCGCTGACGCGGCCTTCGGCAGGTCATGGTAGCGATGGAACGCAGAGTCCGGAGTCCGGCATGGTCTGCACCGGTCCCGAGCGCACCCCGTGTCGTGAATGCGCTACCCGGCTTCGCGGGACGAGATCAACTTAACGGCCCCGCTGAGGTCAGTCGATCGCCTCGACGGAGCCGAACGCCCCGACCGGGCAGGCGATCCCGGTGCCGCTTAGGCCGCAGTAACCTCGGGGGTTCTTGGCGAGATATTGCTGGTGATAGGGCTCGGCGTAGTAGAACGCCGGTGCGTCGCGGATCTCGGTCGTGATCGGGCCGTAGCCGGCCCGGGACAGGAGCGCCTGGTAGGTCTCGCGGGCCGCGACGGCGGCCTGCCGTTGCGCCTCGTCATAGGCGAAGACCACGGAGCGATACTGCGTGCCGACATCGTTCCCCTGGCCCATCCCCTGGGTCGGGTCGTGGGATTCGAAGAAGCACCTCAAGAGCGACGCATAGGGCAGGTGCGCCGGCTCGAAGACCACGAGGACCGCCTCGGCGTGCCCCGTGAGACCGCTGCACACCTCCTCGTAGGTCGGATTCGGCGTCTCGCCCCCGGCATAGCCAACGGCCGTGGTATGGACGCCCCGGAGCTCCCAGAAGCGCCGCTCCGCCCCCCAGAAACAACCGAGCGCGAACAGGGCTTTGGCCATCCCGGTGGGGAACGGCGGGGTGAGTGGATGACCGTTGACGAAGTGTGCCTCCGGGACCGGCATGGCGACGGCACGGCCCGGCAGCGCCAAGCCGGGCGCCGGCAGCGAAATCTTGTCGGCGAGTCGTGTCATGAGGGCCTCCCGTGCTTCTAGTAGATCCGCGATAATGCCCGAACCGGAAGGGGGATAAGCGATGGCTCAATACGTTTATACCATGAACCGCGTGGGCAAGATCGTGCCCCCCAAGCGGGTGATCCTGCGAGACATCTCGCTCTGCTTCTTTCCCGGGGCCAAGATCGGGGTGCTCGGCCTGAACGGTTCGGGGAAATCGTCACTCCTGAGAATCATGGCCGGACTCGACCCCGACCACGACGGAGAGGCGGTCCCGATGCCTGGGATCTCCATCGGCTTCTTGCCGCAGGAACCGGCGCTCGACCCCGCCAAGGACGTGCGCGGCAACGTGGAGGAGGGGGTGCGGGAGGCGAAGGCCTTGCTCGATCGCTTCAACGCCATCACGGCACGCTTCGCCGAGCCCATGAGCGAGGAGGACATGAACCGCCTGCTCGAGGAGCAGGCCCACCTGCAGGAGGCCATCGATAGCGCCGGGGCCTGGGAGCTGGAGCGCAGGCTCGACATCGCGGCCAATGCCTTGCGCCTGCCGCCCTGGGACGCCGACGTGACGCGCATCTCGGGCGGCGAGCGCCGGCGCGTGGCCCTGTGCCGGCTGTTGCTCTCGAACCCCGACATGCTGCTCATCGACGAGCCCACCAACCACCTGGACGCGGAGTCGGTGGCCTGGCTGGAGCGGTACTTGGAGAGGTTCCCCGGCACCGTGATCGCGGTCACCCACGACCGCTATTTTCTCGACAACGTCGCGGGTTGGATCCTGGAGCTGGACCGCGGCCATGGGATCCCCTGGCAGGGCAATTACTCGTCGTGGCTAGAGCAGAAGGAACAGCGCCTGGCCCAGGAAGAGAGCAAGGAACAAGCGCGCCTCAGGGCGATGCGGGCCGAGCTCGAATGGGTGCGCGCCAACCCCAAGGGCCGTCATGCCAAGGGCAAGGCGCGCCTCAAGCGCTATGACGAGCTGGCCTCGCAGGAATTCCAGCGCCGCAACGAGACCAACGAGATCTACATCGCGCCCGGACCGCGCCTGGGCGATCTGGTGATCGAGGCGGCGGGGATCGGCAAGCGCTTCGGCGATCGGCTGCTCATCGACGACTTGAGCTTCAGCCTCCCACGCGGCGGCATCGCCGGGGTCATCGGCCCGAACGGGGCGGGGAAGACCACACTGTTTCGCATGATCACCGGGCAGGAATCCCCCAATGCCGGCCAGATCCGTATCGGCGACACGGTGGTCCCGGCCTATGTGGAGCAGTCGCGCGACACGCTCGATCCGGCGAAGACCGTGTGGGAGGAGATCTCGGACGGCCAGGACCTCCTGCGCGTCGGCAGCTACGAAACGCCCTCGCGTGCCTACGTCGGCCGATTCAATTTCAAGGGCTCCGACCAGCAGAAGCGCGTCGGCGACCTCTCGGGCGGCGAGCGCAATCGCGTCCACCTGGCCAAGCTCCTGCGCCTTGGCGCAAATCTGCTGCTCCTCGACGAACCCACCAACGACCTCGACATCGAGACGCTGCGCGCCCTCGAGGAGGCCCTGCTCAACTTCCCGGGCGCCGCGATGGTCATCTCCCACGATCGCTGGTTCCTGGACCGCATCGCCACTCACATCCTGGCCTTCGAGGGCGACAGCCGGGTAGTATGGCAGGAAGGGAACTACACCGACTACGAGGCGGATCGCAAACGCCGGCTCGGGGAAGAGGCGGCGCAACCGCACCGCATCCGCTACAAGCCCATCATCCGCTAGAGTTTAGAACAGGGTGGCCAGCGTCTTGTCGGCCACGGTGCCGGGGAGGGGGATATAGCCGTCCTTGATGACGACCCCCTGGCCGCTCTTGGACAGCACCATCTTCAGGAACTCCCCCTCGAGCGGCGGTAGCGCCTTGTTGGGGTGCTTGTTGACATAGATATAGAGGAACCGCGACAGCGGATAGGCGCCGCTGATGGCGTTCTCCGAGGTGGCCTCGACCGGCGCCTCCCCTTCCAGCTTCGCGAGCGGGACGGCACGCACGCCCGAGGTCTTGTAACCGATCCCGGAATATCCGATCCCGTTGATGGACTTGGTCACCCCCTGCACCACCGAGGCCGAGCCGGGTTGCTCGTTGACGATGTCCTTGAAGTCACCCTGGCACAGGGCGTTTTCCTTGAAGTAACCATAGGTCCCCGACACCGAATTGCGGCCATAGAGCTGCAGGGTGCGGGACGCCCATTCGCCACTCAATCCGAGCTGGCCCCAATGGGTGATATCCTCGCCGTAACCGCACTTGCGGGTCGCCGAGAACACGGCATCGAGTTGCGGGATGGTCAGGCCCTTGATGGGGTTGTCCTTGTGTACGTAAGCCGCCAGGGCATCGATGGCGACGGGCACGGCCGTGGGCTTGTAGCCGTGCTTGGATTCGAAGGCCTCGGTCTCGACGTCTTTCATGACCCGGCTCATCGGGCCGAGGTTGGCGGTGCCCTCGGTAAGCGCCGGCGGGGCGGTCGAAGACCCCATGCCCTGGACCTGGATGGTGACGTTGGGATACAGGCGTTTGAACTCTTCGGTCCACAATGTCATGAGGTTGTTCAGGGTGTCCGAGCCGATGCTCGACAGGGTGCCCGAGACCCCGCTGGCCTTGCTGTAGTCCTTCAGGCTGGGGTCGACCTGATCCGCTCCCAGGACGGCATGCGAACCGAAAAGGGCAACGCTCGTTGCGAGGATCGCGGGATAGTACTTCATGACTCGTGCTCCGTTCATGGCGGTAAAGCGCCAGTATCGGGTCGCCGTGTGACGGTTCGGTGACAACCGGAGCCGTTCACCATCGCCCGCGCCGCAGTCCATCGCCGGGCATCAGGCGCCGCCGTAGGCGGTCGCCTGATGCCCTTGTTGGGCTGGACATGGAATTAATGCTCTAACAATAACCTCATAGGCACCATCTCCGAAAGGGTGAATCCATGTCGTTTATAGAATCGTTGAGCTGATTTATTTGTTTGATCGGTAAGAAGCGTAAGTCGACGACAGCCGACAGACTTGGCGAAATCAATGGCCGCTTGTAGTAACTTCGACCCCGCACCACTCCCGCGGTGATCGGGATGCACAACCATATCTTCCAAGATGGCCACTCGGCCACCAAGAGCAGTGCTGATTGTAAAAAGCAGGTTAATCATGCCCAGAGGTGAGCCCCATTCACGAAGGACCAGAATTTGGCCACGCTCCGGAAAATCAATGATGTTCTGCAAGCCGGCTGATTGCAAGGAGCGGTCCGGTTGGGACTCGGCTTCCTGTGCAAACAAAAACCCTAATAGCTCACAGAGCCCGGGAATGTCTTCTTTGGTGGCTTTTGTTATTTCCATGATTCCAGTATGCGGCCCATCGCCCCGATCAACCGCCGGAGTCAATCAAAGATCCGCTTGAGCACGATGGTCTCGGCGCGATCGGCGCCGGTCGAGATGAGGTCGATCGGGCAATCGGTGATCGCCGCTAGGCGTTCCAGATAGGCTTTGGCGCTTACGGGCAGCCGTTGGTACTCGGTGAGACCGCTGGTCGAAGCGGTCCAGCCCGGCAGATCCTCGTAGAGCGGCTCACAGCCGGCGATGGCCTCGGCACCCGCCGGTACGGTGGCCAGCAACCGCCCTTGGTAGCGATACCCGGTACAGACACGAATGGTATCCAGGCCATCCAGGACATCGAGCTTGGTAATGCAAAGCCCCGAGACGCTGTTGATCCGGCAGGCCCGGCGCAAGGCCACGGCGTCGAACCAACCGCAGCGCCGCGGCCGGCCGGTGGTGGCCCCGAACTCATGTCCGCGGCGCGCCAGGTGCTCGCCCATCGCGTCGAACAGCTCCGTGGGAAAGGGGCCCGAGCCCACGCGGGTGGTGTAGGCTTTGGTGATACCGAGCACGTAATCGAAGCACCGCGGGCCGACCCCGGAGCCGGTCGCGGCCCCGCCGGCCGTGGTGTTCGACGAGGTCACATAGGGGTAGGTTCCATGGTCGATATCGAGCAGGGTCCCCTGCGCCCCCTCGAACAGGACGTTGTCGCCGCGCGCTTGATGCTCGAATAACAGCTCGGTGACATCCGCGATGAGCGGCGTGATGGCCTCGGCCAAGGTCAGCGCCTCGTCGAGCACCGCCGAGAAGTCCAGCGGGGCACGCTGGTAGAAGTGCTTGAGAACGAAGTTGTGAAAGTCGAGGACCTCGCCGAGCTTAGCGGCGAGGCGCTCGCGGTGGAGGAGATCGCCAACCCGCAGGGCGCGGCGCGCCACTTTGTCCTCGTAGGCCGGTCCGATCCCACGCCCGGTGGTGCCGATGGCGGCTGTGCCGCGGGCCTCTTCGCGCGCCTGGTCGAGCGCCACATGGTAGGGCAGGAGCAACGGACAGGCCTCGCTGACGAACAAGCGCCCGCGCGCCACGACGCCCTTCTGCTCCAGCATGCGGATCTCCTCGCAGAGCGCCTGCGGCGAGACCACGACGCCGTTGCCGATCAGGCAGCGCACCCCGTCGCGCAAGATCCCGGAAGGGATGAGGTGCAGGATGGTCTTGGTGCCGTCGATGACCACGGTATGTCCGGCGTTGTGACCCCCCTGAAACCGCACCACCGCACCCACGTGCTCGGTGAGGAGATCGACGACCTTGCCCTTCCCCTCGTCGCCCCACTGGGTGCCGACCACCACGAGGTTCCTGGCCATCGCCCTCCCCCTCCGGTCTAGACGGGGTTCAAGACCCACTGCCCGTCGCAGAGGTCGAGCTGCTCACCGCAGCCCATTTCGGCGGCCCCCCCCACCTGGCCCGGTAGGCCGTACACCACCCGCCTGCCCTCTGCCCGGAGTCGCCCGATGACGTCCGTGAGCCTGGGGTCGGTGCGCCTGGGGTCCGTGGGCCAGGGGGCGAAGACGCTCGGCCGCGGGCGATCCGTGGCTGCGGCGCCGCCGACCAGGAGCTTGAGGTCAGTGCTGAAGCCGGTTGCCGGTCGGGAGCGCCCGAAGACCGCGCCGATATCGTCGTAACGGCCGCCTTTTGCCAGGGCCTGGCCTTGCCCCGCCGTGTAGGCGGCGAACATGACGCCGGAATGGTAGTGATAGCCACGCAGCTCGGCGAGGTCGAAATGGATTCGGACCTCGGGATACCGCTCGCGCACCTGCGCACCGATCTCGCCAAGGTCATGGATCGCTGCCCGGACCTCGCGGCCCGCTCTCGAGAGGGCGCGCAGGGACACGTCGAGCACCTCGGCATCGCCGTTCCACTCGGGCAATGCGGAAATAGGCCGGGCGATCTCGGGCGGGACACGCCACCGCTCCAGATAATCATTGATCTCGGGCACGGCCTTGCGCTGCAGCGCGTCGAACAGCAAGCCATTCTGCTCGCGATCGAGACCGGCCCGATCAGCCAGCGCGCGGAACACCTGCATGTGCCCGAGATCGACGCAGATCCCGTCCTGGCCGGCGGTCTCGAGCGTCTCCAGCATGAGGCACACGACCTCCACATCGCTCTCCAGACCGCGATGGCCGTAGAGCTCGGCGCCTATCTGCAACGGGTTGCGGGAGCCGCCGAGGCCGGCTGGCCGGGTGCGCAGGACCGGGCCCAGATAGCACAGGCGCGTGGGGGTCTCGCGCTTGAGGCGGTGGGCATCGATGCGCGCCACCTGTGGGGTCATGTCCGCGCGCACCCCCATGAGCCGACCGCTCATCTGGTCCGTGATCTTGAAGGTCTCCAGATCGAGGTCGCGTCCGGTCCCGGTGAGCAGCGATTCCAGGTATTCGATGAGGGGTGGAACACAGAGGTCGTAGCCCCAGCTCTGGAATAGATCGACGATCGCGCGCCGTAGCGTCTCCAAGCGCTCCGCCTCCGGCGGCAGCACCTCCCCGACGCCCTCGGGGAGCAGCCAGCGGTCCTCGACAGTCATGCTCTCAGAGTTTGTGAAAAAAACTACTGCGCTCGCGATCTCGCGTTGCGTCCTCGGCGCGCCAAGCAGGGCCATTCCCTGGCCCTGGCTTCCCGGCGGTGCTCGGAATCGTCATGTATTTCCCTCGCGTGTAGATCAAGCTACACTCCGGTTGCTCGTCTCATCCTTGAGACTCGCCCCTTCGGGGCTTGCGCTCCGTTTCGCTCCCGGCGAAACGGTCCTGCGCTCTGGCGGAACGCCCTCCCTTCGCTCGTTACGGTTTTTTAACAAGTCTCAGTTGAACAGGTACAAGACCAAGACACCCACCACCATGCAACTGAGACCCAGGAACCGGAGCGTAGGGTCGTCGAGCTTGGAGGCCTCGTGCAGGAACCTCCGGGCGGCATCGGGATGCAGGAAGGGCAGGATGCCTTCCAGGACCAGCATGAGACCGACAGCGACCAGGAACTGGCGCCACATGATTCATCACCACCGGCGGGTCGGGGCACGGATCACCCTCAGCCGGACTGTCCCCCAGCCACCGTCTCAGGGCGCGGTGGATTTCTTGAAATAATGGAAGAACTCCGACTTCGGGTCCAGCACCAAGATGTCCTGGTGCTTCGCGAAGCTCGTCTTATAGGCGATGAGGCTGCGGTAAAACTCGTAGAACTCCGCATTGCGACTATAGCCCGCGGCGTACACCTCGGCGGCACGCGCGTCACCGGCCCCACGGGTCTGTTCGGCATCCCGATAGGCCTCGGCCAGGACCACGGTCCGCTGCCGATCGGCATTCGCCCGAATGGTCTCGGCCTGGGCGCCGCCGCGCGAACGAAACTCCTGCGCCACCTGTTCGCGTTCCGCCCGCATGCGGTCATAGACGGCGCTGCTGACCTCTTCCGGGAGATTGATGCGCTTGGTGCGGACATCGACGACTGTGACACCGAGCTCATCGCCCTTGGCGCGCGCCGCCTCGGTGACGCTTTGCATGACACCGCCGCGCGCGCCGGCGACCACCTCCCGGATCGTGCGCCTGCCGAACTCCCCGCGCAGACTGTCGTTTATCTGCTGGAACAGGAGCAGACCCGCGCGCCGCACGTCCCCTTGGGTGCGCCTGTAGTATTTCTCGACATCCGCGATCCGCCACTTCACGAAAGAATCGACGATGACGTCCTTCTTTTCGCTGGTCAGGAAGCGCTCCGGCTGGGGGGAGTCCAGGCTCATCAAGCGTTTTTCGAATTTTACGACATCGTTGATGAACGGGATCTTGAAATGCAGGCCGGGTTCGAAGTCCGAGCGCTGGATCTCCTTGAAGCGCAGCAGTATCGCGAACTCCCGCTGGTCTACGGTAAACACGATGCCCCAGCCCAGTAGGGCTACGACGAGCAGGAGCGCCACGATCAGGAGAGGCCGGCCGCGCATCTAACGGGTCCTCTCGCGGCTGCGCACGTCGGCGCGCGGCGCGGGCGCCTGATCGGAGGCCAGAGGCTCCGCTTCCGCGCCGGATCGGGGTGGCAGCGCGACGGTCTCCGGGGACCCCGGCGCGTGCCCGAAGAACTTGTCGAGCGGCAGATAGACCAGATTGTTGCCGCCCTCGACATCCAGCAACACCTTCGGAGAGTTGGACAGGACGGACTCCACGGTTTCCAGATAGAGCCGCTCGCGGGTCACCCCCGGTGCCTTTTCGTACTCCGCGAGGACCTGTGTGAAGCGGTTCGTCTGACCCTGGGATTGCTCGATCACCTGCGATTTATAGCCCTCCGCGTCGGCCCGGAGGCGGGCGGCCTGTCCTTCCGCCTTGGGCAGGACCTCGCTGACATAGGCCTTGGCCTCGTTGATGTAACGCTGCTCGTCTTCACGGGCCTTGATGGCGTCGTCAAAGGCGCTCCTGACCTCCTCGGGTGGCCTGGCCGGCTGCATGTTGACGCTCGTGACCTCCACACCGGCTTGGTACTGATCCACGAGGTCCTGGATCGCCTCGCGGATGTCCGCTGCGACTTGCATACGACCCTCGGTCATGATGAAGTCCAGCTTGTTTTCCCCGATGACGCCGCGCACCGAGCTTTCCATGACCTGCTCCAAGGTGGCGTCCGGACCAACCACCAGGAAGGCGAAGTCTTCGACGCTGCTCACGCGATATTGCACGTTGAGCTCGACATCCACGATGTTCTCGTCCTGGGTGTACATCGCGCCTTTCTGGCCCACCGACCGGATCTGATCGATATTGATCTTCTCCACCCGCTCGATAGGCGGCGGCCAGCGGAAGTTGAGACCGGGCATGAGGGTCGTGATATAAGCGCCGAAGCGCGTCACCACCGCACGCTCGGCGGCCTCGATGACGTAAACGGACTGGTAAACCGCGAACGCCACCAAGGCGACGAGGGCCACGATCCACAATGCGGGTGAGCCGCCGCTACCACCGCCGCCTCCGCCACCACCCGAGATCGGGCCCCGCTCGCCGAACAAGCCCTTGATCTTGGCCTGAAGCTTACGGAACGCCTCATCCAGATCGGGCGGCCCGCTGCCGTTACCGCGTCCTCCCCAGGGGTCTTTGTCGCGGCGACCCCCCCCGGGTTCATTCCAAGCCATCGGCTGGGCCCCCATCGATGTCGTCTCGATTCGTCACTGTGGCCGGTATCATACGGACCTGGCCGGGGCGCCGCAAGCTTGCTCCACGACGTCGAATCGTGACAGGCGTCTCTGTTCCCGCGGGCCCACCATGACGCTCAAGAACCAGCCACCGCGCTCGTCGGCGTGTTCCTCCCGCACCGCACCCTGATTGTATAGCCAGGATCGCAGCCGGCCGGCCCGCGCCGGGAGGTTCAGCCAGCGATAGTAACGCCCGCCCTCGAACCTCTGCGCGATTGCCCGGCACAGGAGATCGAGGCCGACCCCTTCCGCGGCCGAGAGGAAGACGCGCGTCGAGCCCTCCTCGGCACCGGATTCGATGGCGGCAACGCGGGCCGGGACGCGGTCGATCTTGTTGTACACCTCGATGAGGGGGAGCTCCGCGCCGCCGATCTGTGCGATGACGCGCCGCACGGCCTCGACCTGTACGGCCTGTTCGCAGAGCGGTGCGCCGGCATCGATGACATGCAGCAGGAGATCGGCGTCGCCTACTTCCTCGAGCGTGGCGCGAAACGCGGCGACGAGCTCGTGGGGTAGATCACGGATGAAGCCCACCGTATCCCCGACGATCACCGGACCCGCCTCCGCAAGCTCGACGCGCCGCAAGGTCGGGTCGAGCGTCGCGAACAGGACGTCCGCGGCATACACCGAGGACCGGGCCAGGCGGTTGAACAGGGTCGATTTCCCGGCGTTGGTATAGCCGACCAGGAGCACGGTCGGGAGGCCCGCGCGGCGCCTCGCCTTTCTGCCGAGCGCGCGCTGCCGCCGGAGCGTCTCCAATCGACTGCGAAGCTGCTGGATGCGGCGCTTGATCAGGCGGCGGTCGGTTTCGAGCTGGGTCTCTCCAGGGCCCCTGAGACCGATCCCGCCGCTCTGGCGTTCGAGGTGCGTCCAGCCCCGTATCAGGCGCGTGGAGAGATGCTGCAACTGCGCCAGCTCGACCTGGAGCTTGCCCTCGAAGGTACGTGCCCGCTGCGCGAAGATATCCAGTATCACGGCGCTGCGATCGACGACCGGACATTCCACGAGACGTTCCAGATTGCGCTCCTGGCCCGGATTGAGCTCGTGGTTGAAGAGCACCACATCGGCGCCCGCCTGGCGGACCGCCTGCTTGATCTCCATGGCCTTGCCGCTGCCGGCGTAATAGCGCGGCGCCGGGGGCTTCCCGGTGCCGCACACGATAGCCACCTCGGTGACTCCGGCCGAGCGCACCAGGTCTCGAAACTCGGCAAGCGCCCCTCCTCGCGCCGGGTCCCCGGCGTCGAGGTCGACCAGGACAGCACGTTGCCGGGCTTGAGGTCGTTGAGACAAGAACTGTTCGACCGCCTAGGGCGCGGTGGCCGGCGAACGGGCCTATGGGCTAGGGCTGCGCCTCTTCCCCCTCCCCATCTTCCCTCGGGAGCTTGATGTTGCGCGAAGGGACGATGGTGGAGATCGCATGCTTGTAGACCATCTGACTCACCGAGTTCTTCAACAACACCACGAACTGGTCGAAGGACTCGATCTGGCCCTGCAGCTTGATGCCGTTCACCAGGTAGATCGACACCGGCACATGCTCGCGGCGCAAGGCGTTCAGGAACGGCTCTTGGAGTGACTGCCCCTTGCTCATAAAGAAGACTCCTGCTCGTTTCGTCTTTGAATTCTTCGGTGCTGGGCCCCACACGGTATGGCGGTCCCGAAGGCGCAACGATCGGCGCCAGCTGCGACGATCCCGCCGGGTATCCTCCCGGTAGGGATCCGTGCGGCCCGGTAGGGATGCTGTGCGGCCCCCGCGAGCCGACAACACCCCTGCGCCGGAATTGTACTCGATCCCAGGCGCGTCGAGGGAGTTAGACCCGTGCCCCGGGCGTTGTTCCGGGCAGCGACCGAGCGCACCGCCGCGATGCACGAGAACATCCTGCCGTGCGGGATGCTCCAGAGGGACCGGGGCGTCTAGCCCGCATTTCTCACCACCACCCCTACTGCGGCCGCCGATCCGCTCGGCCTTGGCGGTCGGCTCAGCTAGGCTTTCACCGTCTTTCAGTCCGTGCGGCCCGCCAGACGGCGCCTCGGCGGTCTCGCGACGGGCAGTGGTGAGAAATGCGGGCTAGTGTAGTGTCCCTTGAATAACTTTACAGATTATCCCTTCTTGTTTTCCCTCGGGGTCCCATGTGAGGACTCCCACTTTTCGAGCTGCGTCCGTTCAGCCGTTTCAACTCGATCGACAGCCTCGT
>JALZID010000235.1 GCA_030860485.1 Pseudomonadota bacterium
AGCCATAGGTGCAGAGATCGGTAGGTCGCCTCGAGGTCGACGATGTGTTCGAGCACCGAATGCGACAATACTACATCAACACTCTCTTTGGCGATGACGCTGCTGTCTGACCACGGCACCATGTATCTGATCGTGACGCCACTAGTCTGCGAACCCGAATTGAGAAGCGCGCTTCTAATCTGCCCGATCCGATTCTCACACAAAGATTGCTCGAGCATCTCCTCGGTGAGGATGTGGCTAGGAAAAAGCTGCGAGTTCAGATACCGGTCAAAATCGGGCCAGCCTTTGGAAGGCCGCTCGGCGCGCGCCTTGAGCAGCGCAATCAGCTCTTCGAATATCTTCAGGTTGAGTTCCGTGTTGGAATACCTCACGACATCCAACGCGTAGTAATTGTTGACCCCCGACAGCATCGCAGCGAGCCCGACGCCCAGCGAATCTCCCGGCCCGAGCTCCGCCAGGGTATTGGGCACTGACCGCATCCCGTTTTCCCACAGAATCGTAAGGTGCTTCAGCCAAACGCCGTAGGAATACGAAGCTGAATTCGTGCCACCCGTCCCGCGTCGAAATATTCTTCGGAGGCCCGGAACAAAAGTCGCAAGTCCCCTTATCACCAGACTGACTGTCATATGGAGACCCTACAAAATCTCAGCATGTTACAGTTGAGCCTTGCGTTTGCGCCCGAACCGTCTTTGCTCGAGTCGAAAGCAACCGGATTAGTCATTTGCGGCCCGCTGCGCACTCACACGGTCCTGAGCGGACATTGCCACCATTAAAGTGAAACCTACCAACCACTAATATCCGGAGGTGACGTTATAGCTAAACAAAGCGGCTACAAGGGCGCACACCGCAAGTGGAAGCGCGACTCCCGCGCCCGTCCCTTTGCGCCCCACACAGACGCCAGCACAAATGCCGGCACCACGGCAGCGCCGATCAAAGGATAGGAAGTTCAACGCTGTTTTGCAACAGGTACTGTTACGTCGGACGGGCCGGCCGGTGATCCGGCGGCCCGCGCGGGGGCGGTAAGAGCCCGTTTGGGCCGATCCCGGCCGAGTTCTGGGTGGGTGTCTGAGCTTTAGGGCGACGGACGGGCGAGGCCCGGATGCCCGGACGCGAGCCCATCGGTGCCGTCAAGTCCCGTTGACCGGTAGGAAGGTTCCGGGGGTGGAGGGCGCCTATCCGCTCGCGCCCTGGTCGAACTCATACTCGGGTAGGAGCTCACTCAGAGCGAACGTATCGCCTTCGCGTGCATCGAAGGCGCCGAGACGGAAGGGGTGCGGTTTCACGAGGCAAGCGCTTTGACGGATGGAGGACATTGCCGCGGTCCAACAAACACGAGGTGCGTACCCGCGTGCTGCGGCTCTTCAGGCGCTCCTCGGGTGATAGGAGGTAGTTCGCCGACCTCAGCTTATTACCCGCACCAGCCTTTTTGCACGTCATTTCATGGGGTTAGACCTTAAGTACGCGCCATTCAATACCGACCCCCCGATCTGGCCCCTGAGCCCCGCAACCCCACGCGGTCTGCCCGAATAACTGCTTCCCGACCCGGCGCAGACCCGCCCAATCACTCCCCCGCCCCCAACGAGAAGGCACCACGCTTGCGAAACCGCCTTGTATATCCTATCCTTATCCGTTGGCCACGCTGGCGACTGCGCAGTGCCGAAGCCGTACTGAAGCTCCGGTCGCTTCACTCCAGCGGCGATCCGGATGCCTACTCGACGTTTCACAAACCCGAAGAGCTATAGCGCAACCAACCTCTCACGGATGGCAAGCCATGACTTTCGAAAGGCCGCGTGACCGTTCCAAGCGTCGTTCTAAACGAGCCGCACCCAATCGTATTTCTCTAATGTGATGCCGTGCCATGATAAGCAAAAATCCCAACAAAGCATTTTGCTATTTCGTCATTTCAATCGGCTTTGTGCTAATTGCGATCAACATCCTTGGATTTATGACGAGCCCGAGTGTCGTTGGAAAAGATAATGAACAAAAAAAAAGCAATTCCTGGGTATGATTACCCAACTCAAGACTCATCAAAACTTAGATCTCTCCTTGATCGACCTATGGACACCTTTGATTTGGTTGCTGTGAATGACATAATATCTGCGTCACTAGTCCATTCCGACAAGAGAACAATACAACTATATGAGAATTGGTTGCTCTGGCTGGGTGGTAAATTCTATGAACCACTCTCACGAACTCAAGATGCCGAAAGAATAGTGGCAGGGAGAGGTGGTCTTTGTTCTGAAGTTTCCGCGGTCATGAACAGGATCGCAGAGCGTAATGGGCTCGAGGCAAGATTTATTGGGTTGAATGGGCATGTGGTTTCTGAAATTAAAACAGAAAATGGATGGCGTGTTGCAGACCCAGACTATGGTGTCACCTATGCTGTAGGGCTCGGCTATTTAGAGGGAGAACATGGTCCTCAGACAATGAAAAGCGCGCTAAGAGGCATGGGTTATAATGACAAAACGATAGAATCCTATATCAAGATATTCCAATCCTCTGAAGACAACGTAGTCTCCGATGTCGGTATTGCTTTGAGTCCTAGGCTATATAGAGCTGAGATGATCGCGGAGTGGTTGAAATGGATAATCCCAGTACTACTAATATTAGGCGGTATCAGCTATACGAGAAAACACATAATCGCGTAACCGGGTGCATTTAGCCCTCAGTCCACACACCAACAAGTGTTGTGTATCACAAATATATGTCATTATCAAGTCCCTTATGGTATGGTTTCCCCCTTGGTATGTGTGCCGTAGAAATCGAGCTGTCTTGCTAGAAATGGCAATATATCATATGATTACGTCCTTAATGTGCATCTTATCAAGACCAATGTACCCCAGCGACCTTGCGTGTCGCCAATTCAGCCCTCGGTGATTGAAGAATCCGCGATCCGCCATTCCGGCACCAACTCCCGATACACGGCAAGCGTGTTCGCCAGCACAATTCGCTCGTCGAACTGGGCGAGCGCTTTCTGACGGCTGGCCGCCCCCATGCGCGCCGCAAGTGCCGGATCCAGGACAAGCTTTCGGATCGCTGCCGTCAGTGCCGCAGCGTCGCGCGCGGGCACGAGAATGCCGTTGATCCCGTCCTCCACGACCTCTCGGCACCCGGGAGCGTCGGTCGTCACGATAGGCAAGCCTGCGGCCGCTGCCTCGATCAGATTGCGCGGAACGCCCTCCCGATAACTGGGCAACACGACCACGTCCGCTGTCGCCATCAGCGCGGGAATGTCCTGCATGTGGCCCATAAAAGTCACGCTGCCTTCCTCGCGCCACGCCGCCAGTTGCTCTTCGGGAACAGACGCGGGGTTGCCGGTATCCGGCTCACCAGCCACGAGAAATCGGATGTCGAGCCCTTCGGCGCGCAACACCTGCGCCGCCAGCACGAACTCGGCCACGCCCTTGGCCCAGAGCAGCCGCGCGGCGAACACGACCGACGGGGTGCGGCCGCTTATGCAAAGCGCATCCGAGCGCGGATGATACCGCTGCGTGTCAACGCCCGATCCGGCAATCAGGCGCACATGCGAAGCGTCGACCAGGCCTGCGTCAACGACGGCGCGCCGATCGTCCGGATTTTGTACGATCAACCGGCTCTGCCGGCCGCTGATCGCGAAACGGAGCAACCGGCACACCAGGGGGCGCAACCTCCGCGCAAGCAGTTCCTTGCTGCTGAAGACGTAGCCCATACCCGTCACCGCGCCTACCACGCCGCGCGTACCGGCAACCTTAGCCGCTAGCCCACCGTACACCACGCACTTGATCGTGAAGTGATGGGCAATGTCCGGTTTTTCCCGACGATAGAGTCGCCACAGAGCCCATAGCACAAAGACCTCGCGCATCGGGTTGAGGCTGCGCCGCACCATTGGCACGGGAACCCAGCGAAAACCTTCGGCCCGAAGCTTTTCCCCGTACGGCCCGGGCGGCGAGACCAGCACCACCTCCCACCCCTGCGCGCGAGCAGCTTTCGCCAGCGCAAGACGAAAGTTGAAGAGGTACCATTCCGTGTTGGCGAAGAGCAGAACCCTTGGTGGACGACGGACTGCGGAAGTGTCTGCGGCCTCAGGCATGCTCGGCTTCCAACCACGCCTGGAACATCAGCACGTCCCAAAGGTAGTACTGCAAGTTGCAGGTGCCGCTCTGGTGCCTCTCCCACCTCCGACGGATGGGCGCCGGGTCTAGAAATCCCTCGCGGCGCAACCGCGCGTCGTCGAGCAGGGCCGCTGCCCAGTCGCGCAACGGGCCTCGGAGCCAGGAATCCATCGGGACGCCGAAGCCCATCTTGGGACGCTCGATCAGTGTCTTCGGCACGTATTTGTAGAGCATCTGCCGCAGCAGCCATTTGCCTTGCCCGTCGCGGATTTTCATCGGCAGCGGCAACGAAAGGGCGAATTCCACCAGCCGATGATCGAGGAACGGCACGCGCGTTTCCAAGCTCACCGCCATCGCCGCGCGATCGAGTTTTACCAGGATGTCGTCGGGCAAATAGGTGAGCATATCCGTCATCATCATCCACTGCTCGAACGTGGATGCCACACCGGGACACATCAGCAATTCATCCAGCAGCGTCCCTGGCTCGCGGGCGCCGAGCACCAAACTGGAGGGGTCTTTCCAATGCGAGACCAGGTACCGATATTGCGCCCCGCAATCGTCCAACGCCAGCACCCCTGCCGCCTTGTACGCCTTGTCGCTCGGCTGGGTGACTCGGAAATACGGGGCCACCACCCCGAGGGGCGGCAACAGCGCGTTTAGCAGCCACGGCGGACACGCGCCGATGGTCTGCGCCAGCCGGCGGCGCATTGCCCGCGGTATCCACATAAGCTTGCGACGCCAGGCGCGGGCGACAAAGTAACGGTTGTAGCCGCCAAAGAGCTCGTCCCCGGCATCGCCGGAGAGGCTCACCGTGACGTGCTGGCGCGCGTGCTGCGCGACCAGAAATGTGGGGATCTGCGAAGAATCCGAGAACGGCTCGTCGTAGATTTCTGGCAGGCGGGGAATGACCGCCTGCGCTTCGTCGGAGCTCACATAAAACTCCGTGTGCTCGGTGCCCAGGTGGCGGGCCACCGCATTGGCGTATTCCGCCTCGTTATAACCAGCCTCCGCAAAACCTATGGAGAAGGTGCGCACGCGGCGGGGCGACTGCACCTGCATCAGCGCCACGATGGCAGAAGAATCCACGCCACCCGAGAGGAAAGCCCCAAGCGGCACATCCGATATACTTTGCAGCGCAATCGCCTGACCGGATATCCGCTCCAACTCGGCCAGCGCCGCGGCATCACCCTGCGCGAACGGCTCTTCCCTGCCGCGCGCCGCCGCCGCAAGTACCGACCAATACACTCGGGGTGCCGGTAGCTGGCGCCGGCGTACGTCGTCCTGCGAAACGGTGAGCCATGTCCCAGGGGGCAGCTTCCAAACACCCTTATAGATCGAATAGGGCGCCGGAATGCAGTTGTGGCGAAAAAACAGCGTCAGAACATCGCGGTCCACCTCGCCTCGCCAAGACGGATGGGCGCGCAACGCCTTCAGCTCCGATCCGAACAGGAGCGCATCACCCGCCCAGCCGTAATAGAGTGGCTTTTCGCCGAGGCGATCCCGCATCAGATGGAGCTGACGTTCTGTCCGGTCCCACAGCGCGATCGCAAACATGCCGACGCACCGCCGCAGCGTGTCTTCGATGCCCCACGACTCGAAGCCAGCCAGCAGCGTTTCGGTATCGGAATGCCCACGCCATGCCGGCGCTGTCCCCGAAGCCTGGAGCACCTGCCGCAGGTCGGCGTGGTTGTAAATCTCCCCGTTGAAGGCGATGACCCGGCGGCCCGATGCAGACACCATTGGCTGGTGCCCGGCCGCGGACAGGTCCAAAATAGCCAGGCGGCGATGCACCAAACCCATACCCGCATCGGCATCGATCCATTGGTCCGAATGGTCCGGCCCACGATGGCGGATTCGATCGCCCATGCGCTGCAATACCGCTTGCCATTGCAGGTTCGGCTTGGCCGCCATGCGCGCTACAAATCCCGCAAGACCGCACATTGGTTCCCTCAGCCTTTGCGTCGGAGCACGACGTCAAAGCCACTCACCAGCAAGTCTTCATCTGGCAAGTGGCGAAACGATGCATGTAACTTGACGCGTGGCGTTGGCAGTTTCTCCCAGCGTATCACTCGCGCAAGATGGCATTCAAAGCTCGCGCGCTTGAACGGCGCCAGCATCTCGCCGAAGCGAACGCGGTTGGTATAGAACCCTGAGCCACGACAAAGCTTTCCTTCCCAGGCCGCGTCGAAAAACCGAAGGGCGCTCAGCCCACTGCCTAAGGCCGCTAGTAGAAATAACTTGAACAATATCTTGTAAGGACCTATTCTTTATGCGTGGACAAGGGCCTGCGCAAAGCCACCAAGCAGAAATACCAGCAGTTGGTTGGTCGTCTGACGGAAAAC
>JALZID010000236.1 GCA_030860485.1 Pseudomonadota bacterium
GGCAAATCATCGAGAAGGTCGACCGGGCGCGGGTCAAGATGGAGCAGATCAAGCCCGGATCCACCCAGCCCCGAGGGAAAAAGAAGAAAGGATAATCTGTAAAGTTATTTAAGGGACATTACACTAGATGCCCCGAGCCTGGGCCTCGGCGTTGCCCGTATAGGCCCTCGGGGTCATGGCACGCAGGCGGTCCTTTTCCGCTTCGGGGATCGGGAGGGTGGCGAGGAAGGCGTGTAGACCTTCCCGATCGAGCGGCCGGCCCCGGGTCAAGTCCTTGAGGCGCTCGTAGGCGTCGTCGATCCCGTAGCGGCGCATGACGGTCTGGATAGGCTCGGCCAGAAGCTCCCAAGCCCCGTCGAGGTCTCGCGCGAGCGCCTCCCCATCGACCTCCAGCCGACCGAGCCCTTTGAGACAGCCCTCATAGGCGATGACCGCGTGCCCGATACCGACGCCCAGATTGCGCAACACGGTCGAATCCGTGAGATCGCGTTGCCAGCGCGAAACGGGGAGCTTCTGGGCGAGATGCGCGAGGACCGCGTTCGCCATCCCGAGGTTGCCCTCGGCGTTCTCGAAATCGATGGGGTTGACCTTGTGCGGCATGGTCGAGGAGCCGACCTCGGTCTCCACCACCTTCTGCCGGAAATAGCCGATTGAAATATAGGCCCAGAGATCGCGGCAGAGATCGATCACGACGGTGTTGAAACGCTCGATGATCGCCAGGACCTCGGCCAGATGATCGTGGGGCTCGATCTGGGTGGTATAGGGGTTCCATTCGAGCCCCAGGCGCTCGACGAAGTCGCGAGCGAGCGCCGGCCAGTCCACGTCGGGATAGGCCGCGAGATGGGCGTTGTAGTTGCCGACCGCCCCGTTCCATTTGCCGAGGATCGGGGCCGTCCTGAGCTGGCCATGCTGGCGGCGCAAGCGGTAGGCGAAGTTGGCCATCTCCTTGCCGAGGGTGGTGGGCGAGGCCGGCTGGCCGTGGGTGCGCGCCACCATGGGGACATCGGCATGCGCGCGGGCCATCTCCGCCAGCGCCTCGATCAGCTTGTCCCAGAGCGGCAGGACCGCTTGGGTGCGGCCCGCGCGCAGCATCAGGGCATAGGCCAGGTTGTTGATGTCCTCGGAGGTGCAGGCGAAGTGCAGAAACCCGGTGATCGCGGCGAGCTCGGGATGCGCCGCGAGCCGCTCCCGCAAGAAATTTTCGACCGCCTTGACGTCGTGGTTGGTACCCGTCTCGATGGCCTTGACCCGCTCGGCGTCACTTTCATCGAAGCCCTCGATGAGGTCATCGAGAAAAGACTGCGCCTCCCCACTGAGCGGGGGGACCTCGGCTACCTCGGGCCGGCTCGCCAGGCACTGGAGCCAGCGAACCTCGACCAGGACCCGATGCCGGATGAGGCCGTATTCACTGAAGATGGCGCGTAGCGCCTCGGTCCTCCCGGCATAGCGGCCGTCCAGGGGCGAGATCGCGGTGAGGGGGGAGAGGTCCATGGGTCTATTTGCGAACGTGTAACCTGCAAATCATCGTTACGTCGCCTCGACGATCTTCCCGACCAGATCCGTCCCGGCCGTGGGTGGCGGTAAAGGCCTTCCATCTGCTCTCATGATCTCGATCCATTCGTCGACTATCCGGCACAGCCTTGCATACACTTGCGCTTCGTCGTCACCGTGGCAACAGGGACCTATAATTCCTGGACACTGACCGACAAAGCACTGGTCCTCATCCGACCATTCCACAATCTTCAGGTAGCGGGCACTGTCTCTCATGCCTTCGACTCCAGAATCTTGGTTCTCACTTCGCGGTCTTGGTATCGTTTAGCGTCATCACTCAGTTGGCCCGAAACCGTGATTCGGATGCCTTTGGGATGATCGAGGTTTTTATGTGACTCCCTTTGCCGCCGCGATCGATGAAGCCGGCGCTTTCAAGCTCACGGATGAACTTTCTGATCTTATGGGGCCCTGATCTTACGGGGCATACTTCGCGGTCAACCCAGTGCTCGGTGATTCCTCGTGGCACCACCAATGGGACCGTACCGGAATTCCGGCGGTATCGGTCGCACAGAATCGGTCTCCACGAGGGGGAGTCCTGCCGACGGTACCGTGCGCAGCGCGTCAGCAGACCGGTGCTAAGGCCGCTAGTAGAAATAACTTGAACAATATCTTGTAAGGACCTATTCTTTATGCGTGGACAAGGGCCTGCGCAAAGCCACCAAGCAGAAATACCAGCAGTTGGTTGGTCGTCTGACGGAAAAC